>NZ_JBHZCN010000114.1:18230-27765 GCF_042755465.1 Kitasatospora sp. NPDC059160
GGCCCGCCGGGGTTGATCCCCCCCGGCCCCCCCTCGGGGCCGGGGGGGCGGGGGGGGGGCCTTAGCCGCCGCCCGCCACCGTTCGGGGACTCGGCGACTCCCGGTGACGGGTTACCCCCGGCCGGCCCCAATGCTGCGCCGGGGCGGGGTGGTTCACCCGAACGGGATTCGTGTGTTTACCGCTCCCGCACCCGTCGCAGCCCGATGTCGGAGACCTCGCCCAGGTGGCCGAGCTTGTCGGGGTTGGACACGGAGTGCAGCGCCCGGATCGCGCCGTCGACGATGTCCAGCTCCAGGACGGCGGCCACGCGCCCCCGCGGGTCGTAGGAGACCGCGCCCGGGCGGCCGTTGACCGTCGCCGGGTGCAGGGTGATGCCGAGTTCGCGGCCGCGGCCGAAGCCGAAGGCGAGCAGCTGGGCGACGCGCTCGCGGCCGGCGACCGACTTTCCGACCGCCTGCGCCTTGCCGCCGCCGTCGCCGTGGAAGACCACGTCGGGGGCGAGCAGGTCCAGCAGCTCGGTCAGGTCCCCGCCGGCGGCCGCCGCGAAGAAGCGGCGCGCCAGTTCGTCGCCCTCCGCCCGCCGGGCCGCGGGGAGCGGGGTGTCCGCGCCGCCCGCGGCCAGGCGTTTGCGGGACCGGGCCAGGATCTGACGGCAGTTCGCCTCCGACTTGCCGGTCAGCTCCGCGACCTCCGGGTAGCCGTAGCCGAAGGCCTCGCGCAGCAGGAACACCGCCCGCTCCACGGGGGAGAGGGCCTCCAGCATCAGCAGCAGGGCCATCGACAGCGAGTCGGCCAGTTCGGCGTGCTCGGCGGGGGCGTCGCCGGGGCGCTCGGCGAAGGCGACCACCGGCTCCGGCAGCCACTCGCCGACGTAGGACTCGCGCCGCACCCGCGCCGAACCGAGGTGGTTGATGCCCAGGCGGGTGACCGAAGTGGCCAGGTACGCCTTGAGGTTGGTGACGGTGGTGCCCGCCCGCTGGGCGCGGGTCAGGTTGAGGAAGGTGTCCTGGACGAGGTCCTCGGCGTCGCCCACCGAACCCGTCATGCCGTAGGCGATGGAGAACAGCAGCGGCCGGTACCCCGCCGCCTCCGTCGCGCCCGCGCCGCCCGCCGCTCCTGCCGCTCCCGCCATGGCCACCCCGTCTCCCGTCCCCGGCGCCGCCCCGGCCCCGGGGTGGCGCGCGTCACCGTGGGCGGCTGTCACGGGCCGCCCGGCCGCCCTGTCCCAGAGGGCAGCAGCGGACAAACGTACCGAGGAGAACGAGCGTCATGAACACTGCCCTGTGGACCGTCACCGCCCTGCTGGCCGCCGCCTACCTGCTCGGCGGCGCCTTCAAGGTGCTGGTGCCCAAGGAGCGGATCGCCGCCGCCGGGCGCAGCGGCCGCTGGGTCGAGGACTTCGGCGCGGGGGCGGTGAGGGCGATCGGCGCCCTCGAAGTCCTGGCCGCGCTCGGCCTGGTGCTGCCCGCGCTGGTGCACGTCGCGCCGGTGCTGGTGCCGCTGGCCGCGCTCGGCCTGGCGCTGCTGATGGCCGGCGCGGCGGCGGTGCGCCTGCGGCGCCGGGAGTACCCGCTGGTGGCGGTGGACGCGCTCTACCTGCTGCTGGCCGCCTTCGTGGCCTGGGGCCGCCTGTAGGGCCCGTCGCCCAACTGCCCCTCGGAGGGCCCTTGCTAGGGTGCGCGGATGGAAGACCTGGACCTGGGAACCGTGGCCTGGCCGCCCGCACCGATCCGCACCGAACGCCTCGTGCTGCGCGGCAGCCGGGAGTGCGACCGTGCGGCGTTCGTCGACCTGCTCTCCTCGCCCGAGGTGCACACCTACCTCGGCGGGGCCCGGCCGCGCGCGCAGGTGGAGCGCGAGCTGCCCGGGGCGCCCGAGGACCGGCCCGGGACCTTCGTCGCCGAACTCGACGGGGCGATGGTCGGCCTGGTCCTGCTCCGCCGGGCGACCGGCCACCGCCGCCCGGCCGCCACCGGCCGGCTCGACCTCGGCTACCTGTTCCTGCCCCGGGCCTGGGGGCGCGGCTACGCCGCCGAGGCGTGCGCGGCGGCACTGGCCTGGCTCGCCGGAGCGCTGCCCGGCGAGGCGGTGGTGCTGACCACCCAGAGCGCCAACACCGCCTCGATGCGGCTCGCGGCGAAACTGGGCTTCACCGAGGTGGAGCGCTTCCAGGCCTGGGACGCCGAGCAGTGGCTCGGAATCCGCCCCCCGACACCCGGCGCCTGACCGCGCTTCCGCTCAACTGCGCTCAACTGCGCCGCGCCCGCCCGGCGTTCGGCTGCGCCGCGCCAGGACGGCGATCGCCTCCCGGCACCAGTCCCGGTTGCCCCGCTCGAAGGCCAGGCCGCGCAGGCAGGTCAGGTACGGGCCGATCCGCTCGCCCTCGCGCAGGAACCGCGCCTCGTCCCACCCGCCGCGCATGCCGTGCAGCATCCGCTCGAACAGGTCGATCTTCGCCTGGGCGAACTCGGCGCGCTCGGCGAGCTGTTCGGCGAGCACGGCGGGGTCGAGGTGGTCGGCGGCGCGGACCTTGACCATCAGGTCGTCGCGCACGAAGGAGGGCTTGGCGCTCGCGGCGGCGAACTCGTCCAGTTCGGCGAGGCCGGCCGCGGTGACGGTGAACAGCCGCTTGGTGGGGCGCCCCTCCTGCGCCACCTCCCGCCCGGCGACCAGCCCGTCCCGTTCCAGCCGGGCCAGTTCGGCGTAGAGCTGCTGCGGCTGGGCGTACCAGAAGTTGGCCACGCCGAGGTCGAAGGCCTTGGCCAGGTCGTAGCCGCTGGCCTCCCCGTCCAGCAGGGCGGCCAGCACGGCGTGTCGCAGGGCCATCGGGTCGGCCCTCCCTCCTGTTGCCGGATGTGATCCGCATGGTAGTAGTCATCAATCTGACTAGTCACATCCATGACTATCCCGGGAGTGCCGCCATGACCGCCGCCACCACCGCTGCCACCGCCGCCGAGCGCCTGCGCGCCGCCGTCGACGCCCGCGACCTCGCCGCGCTGGACGACCTGTTCACCGACGACATCCGCTTCTACAGCCCGGTCAAGTTCGGCCCCTTCGAGGGCAAGCCCATGGTGCTCGGCCTCTTCGGGGTGCTGCTGCGCACCTTCGAGGACTTCCGCTACGTCGGCGCGTACGAGGGCGCCGCGCAGACCAGCGCGGACGGTACCGAGGCGCCCTCGGCGGTGCTGCTGTTCCGGGCGGTGGTGGGCGGCAAGGAGATCCACGGCATCGACCTGGTGCACGTCGACGAGCAGGGCCGGATCAAGGAGTTCACCGTGATGGTCCGTCCCCAGTCCGCCGTCCAGGCCCTCGGCCAGGCGGTCTTCGCCGGCCTGATCGCCGCCGGCCTGGTCCCCGCCCCGCCCACCGCCTGAGGCCCCCGCCCGAGGTCCAACGCCCGTCCGGTGCAGGCCTGGTGCACCCCCGCCCGCCCCGGCCTGGCCTGGAGGGGTGGGCGGCGCTTCGGGACACGGCTGTTGCCGTTCGCGGACACCCCAGGCCCGCCGGAGCGGGCAGGATGTGGGCGAACGTTCCGAAGGGGGACGGCCGACGGGGGTGGCGTGATGGGGAGTGCGGCGCGGCGCGGGGGCGCGGTGGTCGCGGCGGCGGTGCTGGCGCTGGGGGCGGCGGCCTGTACGGGGCAGGACGGCGGCACGCCGGAACCCGCGGCGAAACCCGCGGCGAAACCCGCGGCGACAGCGGTGGCGACAGCGGTGGCGACGGCCGCGGCCACTGCGGCGGTGCACCGGGTGGTGCTGCCCGAGCCGGCCCCGGCGTCGGCGCAGTGGGTCCTGGACGAGCTGGCCACGATGCACAAGGGCACACCGGACTGCCCCGTCCCGACGCCGGAGAACACGGTCGTGCTCGACCGGGGCGAGGGCTCCCAGGACTGGGCGGACGTCGTGTGGCTGGAGGACGACTCCCACCTGTGCCTGGCCTCGACCACCCGCGTCGACGGCCGCCTGAACACCGACGTCACCGGTGGCCCGCCCGGGGCCTTCACGGCCCGCAGGCGGCCGACGATGATCGGCGACCACCGGCGGCTGTCCCTCTTCGTGCTCTTCCCCGTGGACACCAAGCAGGTCGTGCTGCGGGGCGATGCCCGGCACCGGTTCGGGCCGCTGCACCAGCGGGTGATCGACCTCGGCGGCGGGAGGGCGGTCACCGTCGTCCGGTACGGCTTCGCCACCCAGGTCCCCGGCGCCCCGGCTCCCGGGGCGCAGACGATGGAGCCGCCGTACACGGACGACCTGCCCCAGCTGTGCCCGACCGTCACCGAGCCGTGCCACGCCGCGGACGTCGACGGCTGGGCGGGCCGTGGTCCCCCGTTCAGTCCAGCAGGGCCGCCACCGCCGCCACCGGCCAGTGGCCGGCGGCGCCGGGGCGGGTGGCGAGGTAGCCGGCGGTGCGCCAGGGGCCCCAGGTGTGGGATTCGGCGAGGCCGGCGGCCAGGGTGCGCAGGTAGGCGGGGGAGGGGGCGGTGGGGGTGGCGCCGGCCAGGCCGGTGGGGGAGGTGAGGGTGAGCACCGGGCGCCCCCGGAGCGCGCCCACGCGCAGGAGGGTCCCGGTAGCGGCCGGGGCCGAGGCGGTCGCGCCCGGTGGCCAGGACCCGGGTGAGGTCGAGGTCGGCGGCGGGGGTGCGCTGTATCTCCTGGCCGGCGACGTCGCCGAACTGGCCGGCCGTGACGAGGTAGGCGCGGCAGGGCACCGGCCCGGGCCCGGCGGGGTCGTAGAAGGCGGTGCCGCCGCCCCAGGTGGCCGAGTGCCCGGCGAAGTACACCGTGCCGGGCAGGGGCAGGGCCGCGCTGGCGCGCGGCGGGCGCCGGTCGCGGCAGCCCGGGCAGGCGCGTGCCGCGCCCGCGGGGCGGCCGCCGCAGAGGTAGCAGGAGAAGCGGGCGGCGTGCAGGTTGGACCCGTACGCCGCGTTCCAGAGGAGCCGGTCCCGGCCGGTGGTGCCGGGGCGGGCGGCCCGGGCGCACACCGAATTCACAGGAAACATCCGCACGGAAAAGGGCGGCGGCAGCCTCCCACACAAAGATGAGAATGACGTGCACAGGTCGAGAATCCGTCCGAAACCCCCCGATTCGGTAGCCGACCCCTCACTACCTGTACCGTTCCGGTCGCCATGGTGTTCATCACTCTTCCCTCCGTCGTCACGCCCCTCCGGTTTCCGCCGATTAGCCTTCACCATCGAAAACGCTCGAAACCCCCCGAAATGACATTCGATTCGTATCGATGCCTGAGGAAACGGCATCGATGATGAGAATTCTCTTTGACCGCACCTTCGCTGCATCCAGCCGACTCCCAGCGGAGTCATGGTGAGTGGGCGCGTCCCACCAGGTGACGACCAGGTCACCGCACGTAGCAGGCAATGCGCGCCCTCCCAGGAAAACGGAGCCGAGGAACCCACCCCATGGACGCACGGCATGACACGTCCGGCCCAGTCACGCTGCACCGCCCCCACCCGGGGCAGGCAGCCGGCTGGCCGGTGGCCCAGCCCGCCCACCCCCGAAGCCTCCTCGACGTCATCGCCGCCACGGCCGACGCGCACCCGCACGCGCCCGCCCTGGACACCGGCGACGCCGTCCTCGACTACAGAACCCTGCTGCAGGAGGTCGACGCCCTCGCCGGCGTCCTGGCCGGCCACGGCATCGGCACCGGCGACCGGGTGGGCGTACGCATCCCCTCCGGCACCGCCGACCTGTACGTCGCCATCCTCGCCGTGCTGCGCTGCGGCGCCGCCTACGTCCCGGTGGACGCCGACGACCCCGACGAGCGCGCCGAGATGATCTGGCAGGACGCCCGGGTCTGCGCCGTCGTCGGCGCCGAGCGCCGCCTGTTCGCCGGCCCCGCCGCCCGCCCCTCGGGCCGCCCCGCCTGGCCCACCCCCGCCGACGACGCCTGGATCATCTTCACCTCCGGCACCACCGGCCGCCCCAAGGGCGTGGCCGTCACCCACCGCAGCGCCGCCGCCTTCGTCGACGCCGAGGCCAGGATCTTCCTGCGCCCCCAGCCGCTGGGCCCCGGGGACCGCGTCCTGGCGGGCCTGTCGGTGGCCTTCGACGCCTCCTGCGAGGAGATGTGGCTGGCCTGGCGCCACGGCGCCTGCCTCGTCCCCGCCCCCCGCTCCCTGGTCAAGGCCGGCACCGACCTGGGCCCCTGGCTCGTCCAGCGCCGCATCACCGCGATCTCCACCGTCCCCACCCTGCTCGCCCTGTGGCCCCAGGAGTGCCTGGACCAGGTCCGCCTGATCATCGTCGGCGGCGAGGCCTGCCCGGCCGAACTGGTCGAGCGCCTGGCCGTCCCCGGCCGCGAGTTCTGGAACACCTACGGCCCCACCGAGACCACCGTCGTCGCCACCGCCGCCCGGATGCTCCCCGGCGAGCCGGTGCGCATCGGCGCCCCCCTGGACGGCTGGGAGATCGCCGTCGTCGGCCCCGACGGCCACCCCGTGCCCTGGTACGAGAGCGGCGAACTGCTGATCAGCGGCATCGGCACCGCCCGCTACCTCGACCCCGCCAAGGACGCCGAGAAGTACAGCCCGCACCCCGCGATCGCCTCCCCCCGCGTCTACCGCAGCGGCGACCTGGTCCGCAACGACCCCGAGGGCCTGGTCTTCCTCGGCCGCGCCGACGACCAGATCAAACTCGGCGGGCGCCGCATCGAACTCGGCGAGATCGACGCCGCCCTCCAGGCCCTGCCCGGCATCCGCGCGGCCGCCGCCGCCGTCCGCAAGACCCCCGCCGGCGCCGACCTGCTGGTCGGCTACCTCGTCGCCCAGCCCGGCACCACCCCCGACCTGGCCACCGCCCGCCGGCACCTGCTGGAGCGCCTGCCTCGACCCCTGGTGCCCGTCCTGGCCCTGGTCGACTCCCTGCCGACCAAGACCTCCGGCAAGGTCGACCGCCACGCCCTGCCCTGGCCGCTGCCCACCACCGGCACCACCGGCCCCGACGGCCCCGCCCAGCCCCTGGACGGCACCGCCGGCTGGCTCGCCGGCCAGTGGGAGCGCCTGCTCGGCATGGCCCCCGGCAACGGCGACGACTTCTTCGCCCTCGGCGGCTCCAGCCTCACCGCCGCCCGCCTGGTCTCCGAACTGCGCACCCGCCACAGCGGCGTCTCCGTCGCCGACCTCTACGCCCACCCGGTACTCGGCGACCTCGCCGGCTACCTCGACTCCCTCGCCCCGGCCCCGCGGGCCCAGGCGGCCGCGGCCGGGCCGGAATCCGCCGCGACCGCCCCGCCCCGCAGGCCGGTGCGCCCCACCCCGCGCAGCGCCGGCCTCTGGCAGACCCTGATGCTGCTCGCCATGTTCGGCCTCTCCGGCCTGCGCTGGGTGATCGTCCTGATCGCCGCCGACAACCTCATGGGCACCGACATCCCCTGGGCCCCGCACAGCTCCTGGTGGCCCGTGGCCGCCGGCGCGCTCCTCTTCTTCACCGCCCCCGGCCGCACCCTGCTCGCCGCCGCCGGCGCCCGCCTGATCACCGCCGGCATCCGCCCCGGCAGCCACCCCCGCGGCGGCCACGTCCACCTGCGGCTGTGGGCCGCCGAGCGCTACACCGCCATGTTCGGCACCGGCAACCTCTCCGGCACCCCCTGGGCCGTGCGCTACGCCCGGATGCTCGGCTGCCGCGTCGGCCGCGACGTCCAGCTGCACACCGCGCCCCCGGTCACCGGCCTGGCCCGGATCGGCAACGGCGCCAGCCTCGAACCCGAGGTCGACATCGCCGGCTGGTGGCTCGACGGCGACACCCTCCAGCTCGGCCACCTCGACATCGGCGAGGGCGCCGCCGTCGGCCACCGCGCCACCGTGATGCCCGGCGCCCGCGTCGGCGCCGGCGCCCAGATCGCCCCCGGCTCCTGCGTCACCGCCACCGTCCCGCCCGGCGAGCACTGGCACGGCTCCCCGGCCCGCCCCTGCACCGAGGCCCGCACCCCCTGGCCCACCGCCCCCGCCAAGCGCACCCGCGCCTGGAACCCGGCCTACGGCGCCGCCTTCGCCCTCTTCGGCCTCGTCCCCGTCCTGGCCGCCCTGCCCGCGCTGTTCATCGTCTACCCGCTGGTCGGCACCGACCGCACCCTGCTCGCCGCCCTGCTCCAGCTGCTGCCGCTGACCGTGCCGCTGGCCGTCCTGACCGTCTTCTGCCACGCCGCACTGATAGCCCTCCTGATCCGCCTGCTCTCGCTCCCGCTGCGCCCGGGCTTCCACCCGGCCACCGGCGGCGTCGCCTTCTGCGCCTGGGGGGTCTCCCACCTCAGCGACGGCGCCCGGCGCACCCTGTTCCCCTTCTACGCCAGCCTCTTCACCCCGGTGTGGCTGCGCCTGCTCGGCGCGAGGGTCGGGCGCCGGGTGGAGGCCTCCACCGTGCTCGCCCTGCCCGCCCTGATGCGGGTCGACGACGGCGCCTTCCTCGCCGACGACACCCTGGTCGCCCCCTACGAGCTGCGCGACGGCTGGCTGCACCTGGGCCGCTCCCACGTCGGGCGCCGCTCCTTCGTCGGCAACTCCGGCATCGTCGGCCCCGGCCGCTCGCTGCCCGACAACTCCCTGGTCGGCGTGCTCTCCGACACCCCCGCCCAGGCCCCCGAGGGCTCCTCCTGGCTGGGCCGGCCCGCCTTCGCCCTGCCCCGGGTGGCCGCCGCCGGCGGCGAGGACCGCACCTACAACCCGCCCAAGCGCCTGATGTGGGCCCGGGCCGGCGTCGAGGTCTGCCGGCTGCTGCCGGTCGTCGTCGCCGCGATCCTGGCCGACCTGGTCTTCGCCGCCCTCCAGGCGATCCGCGACGACTACGGGCTGGGCACCGCCGCCGGCGCGGCCGGCCTGGTGCTGGCGGCCGCCGCCGTGGCCGCCCTGGCGCTCACCACCCTCGCCAAGTGGCTGCTGGTCGGACGCTTCCGGGTGTCCGAGCACCCGCTGTGGTCCTCCTTCGTCTGGCGCAACGAGCTCTACGACACCTTCGTCGAGGAACTCGCCATGCCCTTCGGCGGCGGCGCCATGACCGGCACCCCCTACCTCAACCTGTGGCTGCGCAGCCTCGGCGCGAGGATCGGGCGCGGGGCCTGGTGCGAGACCCACTGGCTGCCCGAGAGCGACCTGGTCACCGTCGGGGCGGGCGCCAGCGTCAACCGCGGCACCGTGCTGCAGACCCACCTGTTCCACGACCGGGTGATGCGGCTGGGCCCCGTCCACCTGGGCGCCGGCTCCACCACCGGGCCGCACTCGATCGTGCTGCTCAACTCCTCGCTCGGCGACGACACCACGGTCGGCCCGGCCTCCCTGGTGATGCGCGGGGAGAACGTCCCCGGCGCCACCCGCTGGCTGGGCAACCCGGTCGCCGCCTGGAACGCCGACGCCACCCCGCCGGCCGGGCGCCGCGCGGCCCGCGGGCGGCGCCGGGCCGCCGTGATGTAGCCCACCCGCACGGGCCCGCGCACAGGCGGTGGGGGGGGCGGGGGGCCCCGCGGGCGCCCCCCCCCGCCGGGGCGCGGGGGGGGGGGGGGAAGCGGGCTGAACCCGGACATGTTGTTATT
>NZ_JBHZCN010000114.1:27775-28860 GCF_042755465.1 Kitasatospora sp. NPDC059160
TTATTACACCAAGACCCCATATCCGCTTTTCACACCCTGGCGGGTGTGGTCTTATTTTTATAAACCCCCCTGCCCCCGCCCACGGGGGGGGGGCCCCCGGCCCCCCCGGGGCCCCCACCGCCTTCGCTTTGCCCGGACTTGGGAGAAGAACGCCATGTCCACGGCAATTGTGAAGAAGGCCGGGCGGCGGGGTCGGTTTTGGGCGGCGGGGGTCAGTCCTGGGCGGTGGGGCGCACGACGATCTCGCTGACGTCGACGCCGTCCGGCTGCGCGACGGCGTAGCCGATGGCCGAGGCCACGGCGGAGGGCGGCATGGCGATCTCGTCGCGCCGGCGCACCAGCGCGGCCGCGACCTCGGGGCCGGCCCCCTTGCCGACGCCCTCGGTGTGGGTGAAGCCGGGGGAGACGAGGGTGACGCGCAGGCCGGGCCCCGCCTCCTGGCGCAGGCCCTCGGTGAGCACCTTCACCGCCGCCTTGGTGGCCGCGTACACCCCCTGCGGGGGCCTGACGACGTACGCCGCGGTGGAGCCGACGTTGACGAACTGGCCGGCGCCCTGGCGGCGGAAGACGGGCAGGGCCGCCGCGATGCCGTTGAGCAGGCCGGTGACGTGGGTGGCGACCATGGCGTCCCAGTCGTCCTGGCGCAGCTCGTCGAACGGCGAGACGGCCATCGTGCCCGCGTTGGAGACCAGCACGTCGAGCCGCCCGTACCGCTCCAGGGCGGTGTCCGTCAGGAGCCGCAGGTCCTCGCGGCGCCGGACGTCGACGACGACGCCGGTGGCGTCGGCGCCCCGGGCGGTGACGGCGTCCACGACGGCCTCCAGCCGCTCCCGGCGCCGGGCCCCGAGCACCAGGCGGGCGCCCCGCTCGGCGAGGTGGTGCGCGGTCGCCTCCCCGATGCCGCTGCTGGCGCCCGTGATCGCGATGACCTTGCCCTGGATGCCCGACATGAGCTCCTCCTTCTCCCCGGTGCGTGCGCGGCGGGCGCCCTGGCCTACAGTGAAAACGGAGGCGCCCCCGCTTTCTCCACGTTAAGTGGGGGCGCCTCCGTTTATCAAGTCGCGGACCATCGACGAAGGGAACGG
>NZ_JBHZCN010000115.1:0-28614 GCF_042755465.1 Kitasatospora sp. NPDC059160
CGGGCCAGACGGTCACCGTGAAGTTCACCGGCACCGAGGACTCCTCGCTGCAGACCAGCTTCGTGATCGACGACACCTCCGTCCAGACCGGCTGACGCACAGTCGGCTCAGGGGCCCGGCGGCCGGCTACGGCCGCCGGGCCCCTGGCCGTTACCGGGCCCGCCCTATGCTGAGCGGATGATCGAACCGATAGACCTGGTGATTTTCGACTGCGACGGCGTCCTGGTGGACAGCGAGATCATCGCCGTCCGCGTGGTCGGGCAGCTGACCGCCGAGCTCGGCTGGCCGCTCACCGAGGCCGAGGTGGTCGAGAAGTTCGTCGGCCGGTCGGAGGCGGCCAACCACGCGATGCTGGCGGAGCGGCTCGGGGAGGAGGCCGCGACGCTGTTCGACAAGCGGTTCCGCGAGCTGCACGCCGAGGCCGTGGACGCCGGGCTGACGCCGGTGGACGGGCTGCCGGAGGCGCTGGACGCCCTGGCGGAGCTCGGGTTGCCGATGTGCGTGGCGTCCAGTGGCACGCACGAGAAGATGCGGCACACGCTGGGCCGGACCGGGCTGTACGGGCGCTTCGAGGGCCGGATCCACAGTGCCACCGAGGTCGGGCGCGGCAAGCCCGCGCCCGACCTGTTCCTGCACGCCGCGCGCAGCATGGGCGTCGACCCGGCCGCCTGCGTGGTGGTCGAGGACAGCGGCCCCGGGGTGGCGGCCGCCCGCGCCGCCGGGATGCGGGCGCTCGGCTACGCGGGCGGCGTCACGGCGGCGGAGCGGCTCGCCGGGCCGGGCACGGTGGTGTTCCGGGACATGCGCGAGCTGCCCGCGCTGATCGCCGGCGGGGCGGTTCACCAGGGGTAGGTGCCGCCCTCGGGGTGGAAGAACTGGCCGGTGGGCGCGGTCAGCGCCGCGCCGAGCTGGCGGGCGATCCGGCGGCCGCCCTCCTGGACGTCGGACGGGCCGGAGTGACCGTTGATGTCGGTCGCGCAGTGGCCCGGTTCCAGGGCGCTGACCTTGATCCCCTCGGTGCGCAGGGTGCGGGCGTAGACCAGGGTGACGGCGTTCAGCGCGGCCTTGGAGGTGTTGTAGCCGAGCAGCGCCGCGTACTCGCCGACCGGGGTGTCCGGGTCGGCGAGGACGGAGGAGCTGCCGAGGCCGCTGGAGACGTTGCCGATCAGCGCGGCCGGGGAGCGGCGCAGCAGCGGCAGCATGGCGTTGATGACGGTGACGGCGCCGAAGACGTTGGTCTCGTAGGTCGCGCGCAGGTCGTCCAGGGGCAGCTTCTCCGGGGTGGTGCCGAGGTCCCGGGTGATCCCGGCGTTGTTGACGAGGGTGTCCAGCCGCCCGTACTCGGCGTCGACCAGTGCGGCCGCGGCGGTGACGCTCGCCGGGTCGGTGACGTCCAGGCGGACGGCGCGGGCGGTCAGGCCCTGGGCGGTGAGGCCGGCGGCGGCCGCGGCGCCGCGCTCGGGGTCGCGGGCGCCGAGCAGCAGGGTGTGCCCGGCGCGGGCGAGTTCGGTGGCGGTGGCGAGGCCGATGCCCTTGTTGGCGCCGGTGATCAGGACGATGCGGTTCGTGGTCATGCCCCGACTCTGGCCGGGCGGCGGCCGGGCCGGGAGAGCACTGTCGAGGGTGGTACCGGGAGTGCCATGGTCGGCGTGCGGCGGGCGGGCCAGACTGGGGGCGTGGAACACGTGGACCGGGCGGAGCTGGCCGCCTTCCTGCGGCGCTGGCGCGCCCGCATCCAGCCCACCGACGTCGGCCTCCCGGACGGCGGGCGGCGCCGTACCCCGGGCCTGCGCCGGCAGGAGGTCGCGCAGCTCGCGGGCATGTCGGTGGAGTACTACATCCGGCTCGAACAGGGCCGGGGGCCGCGCCCGTCGCGGCAGATGATCGGGGCGATCAGCCGGGCGCTGCGGCTGTCCGCGGACGAGACGGCCCACCTGCACCATCTGGTCGGCGAGGCGCCGCTGCCGCCGACCGCGCTGCCCCGCGACGTCCGGCCCGGCGTGCTGCACCTGCTCGACCGGCTGGACGACACCCCGGCGATGGTCTGCAGCGCCGCCCGCGACGTCCTCGCCTGGAACGCGATGGCGGCCGCACTGCTCGGCGACTTCTCCGCGCTGCCGCCCGGCGAGCGCAACCTCATCTGGCGCTTCTTCACCGACCCGGACACCCGCGCCCTCCAGGACCCGGCCGGCCAGGCCGTGTTCGGCCGCCGGGCGGTCGCCGACCTGCGCTCCGCGTCCGCCCGCTACCCCGCCGACAGCGGCCTGCGCCGCCTGGTCGACCGGCTGCTCGCGGCCAGCGAGGAGTTCCGCGAGCTGTGGGCGCGCCAGGACGTCGAGATGCGCCGCTCGACGACCAAGCGCCTCCTGCACCCGGTGGTCGGCCCGCTCGACCTCGACTGCGAGGCCCTGCACGACCCGCACCGCGACCAGTGGACGATCTTCTACACCGCCGCCCCCGGCACGCCCTCGCACTCGGCCCTGCGGCTGCTCAAGGTCCTGGGCAGTCAGGACCTCGCGGTCCGGGGCTGAGCGAGCGCGATCCTCGGCTATATTGAACGCGTTCAAATAACGTCCGAGGGGGGCGCATGGACGTCGTGGCGCGCGCGGTGATCGTTTGGATGGCGACCTGGGGGGCGCTCGTCACGTTGCTCCTGCTGCCGTTGCTGCTTCCGGATCGATGGCACTACGACATCTACTCGCCCGCCAGCGAGGGGCTGTGGATGCTGTCCGTGCTGGTCGGCCCCTTCGTGGCCGGCGGGCTCGGCAGGCGGTGGATCCGCACCGGCGTCTGGCGGGGCGGGGCCGGCGGGGACGGGGCCTGAACCGGTTGCCCGGCTTCCCGGCTTCCCGGTTGCCGGGTTGCCGGGTCCGACGGGACAGGTCGTGCCCTGGTAATTCGCTTGCCGGGGGCGGTCGGTGCTGGCAGGGTCGGACGCCATGCCCCGGAAGATGCACGCGGACGAACTGGACGTCGACGAGGAACTGGTCCGCCGGATGGTGGCCGCGCGGTTCCCGCGGTGGGCCGGCCTGCCGGTCGAGCCGGTGGACTCGGCCGGGACCAGCAACGCGATGTTCCGGCTCGGCGCCGAGCTGGTGGTGCGGATCCCGCGCATCCCCGGGGCGGTCGAGGACATCGGCAAGGAGTACACCTGGCTGCGCCGGCTGGCCCCCGAACTCCCCGTCGCCGTACCGGTTCCGGTGGCCCTGGGGGAGCCGATCGACGGCTGCCCGTGGGAGTGGTCGGTGCTGCGCTGGCTGGACGGGGCCAACCCGGCGGCCGGGAACGTACGACAACCGTCCCTGCTGGCAGCGGACTTGGCCGGGTTCGTGACCGCGATGCGCCGCGCCGACCCGGCGGGCGCCCCGGCCTCCTACCGCAGCGAGACGCTGGCCGCGCGGGACGCGGCGGTCCGGCGGGCACTCGCGGCGCCGGCGGGTGAAGTGGACGCGGCAGCGGTAACCGCCCTGTGGAAGACGGCGCTTGGCGCGCCCGAGCACGCCGGGCCGCCGGTCTGGATCCATGCCGACCTCCAGCCCGGCAACCTGCTGGTCGACGGGGGCGGCCGGCTCGCCGCCGTCATCGACTTCGGCTGCGCCGGCCTCGGCGACCCGGCCGTGGACCTGCTCCCCGCCTGGTACGTGCTCCCCGCGTCGGCCCGTGACGCCTTCCGGACGGCCGTCGGCGCCGACGCCGCCGAGTGGGAGCGGGGGAGGGGCTGGGCGCTGTCCGTGGCGCTGGCGGAGCTGGACTACTACCGCGACAGCAACCCCCGGATGGCGCGCACCGCCCGGTACGTGCTCGGCGAACTGCTCGCCGAGCACGGCGGGGCGGCCTGAGGGGGCCCGCCGAGGTCCTACGGCGCGGTGACGACGACCTGGGCCCCCGCCAGGGGCCGCTTGCTCATACCCAGGTGCTCGTACACGGCTATCGCCGACCGGTTCCCGCCGTGCACCATGAGGGCCGCCCGCCCGTACCGGTGGACCAACTCCCCGAGGACGAAGCCGCAGACGGCCCGCGCCAGTCCGCGCCCACGGGCGCCCGGGTGCGTGCACACGCCGGCCAGGAACCCGCAACCGGCCGCCGACCAGACGTCGGCCGCGACGGCCAGGGGCTCCGGCGGGGCGCCGCTGTCGAGGGAGTCGACGATCCCGGCCCAGCGGTGGGTGCCGCCGTCGTCCGGCTGGGCGAAGGAGTCGGGGAAGAAGCGGTCGAACAGCGAGGTCGCCTCCTTCACCTGCACCTCGTCCAGCCACCGCACCCCGATGGCGGGCGGGTCGGGGACGGCCGAGGTCTCCATCCAGTAGAACGCGGGGAACAGCGACAGGCCGGGGATCGTGCCGGCCAGCGACTCGATCAACGACGCCCGGCCGACGGGCCGGTAGGTCGGTCCGACCTCGGTCAGCACGTGCCGCACCAGCCGTGCGGCGTCATCGGCACTGCCCTTGACCGCGAGCCGGTCCCGCGCGGAGAGGTCCGGGCTCGCCACGGCGAGGGCCGTGCCGTGCCGCCAGGCCCGCACTCCCGGGCCCAGCCGGCCGTCGTGCTGCCCCTGGGCAGCCCACAGCAGGTGCCCGTCGCCGGCGGCGGCTTCCTCGACGTCGTCGAGGCGGATGAGTTCTTCCATGCGTCTTCACCTGTCGAGCGGCTTGATCATGTGCAGTGGTCCAGCGCTCATCCGGGCTCGTTGATTCCGTCCGGCAGTCGCCACTCGAAGGGCCACAGCTCGGCCGCCCACGCGGCGTCGGCTGCGGCGGGGGCCGCGGGGACGCGCAGGAGCGTGCGGTGGCGCAGCAGTTCGCGGCGCTCGGCGGGGGTGAGCAGGCGCTCGTCCGGCCCGAGGCCGCCGTAGGCGTTCGGGGGCAGGCCGGGGCGGCCGTCGATCGGGGCGTCCTCGGCGACGTTGAGCAGGTCGCCGTCGGCGGTGCGGTAGTCGAGGCGGAAGTCGGTGCGCCACTGCGAGTTGCCGCCCCAGCCCTGGGAGAGGTCCCGGGGGGGACGGTGGGCGCGGCGGTGGGTCCAGAACAGCGGCCAGCGGTCGGCGACTCCGCGCTCCGCGCGGGCGGCTCCGGCTCGTACGCGGACGCCGGCCCGGTTGAACAGCAGCTCGCCGAGCATCAGGCCGGGGTGGCGGACGTCCAGGACCTCGACGGGGGAGTCCGGGTCCTCGGCCTGCTCGACCTCGGTGATCTCGTGCAGGAACGGGTCGAAGGGGGTCTGTTCGAGGACGGGCGTCATGCCGAGGGCGGTGAAGAGGTGGAGGTAGGGCGGGAGTTGGGGGTCGAGGAGGAGGAAGTCGCTGATGCGGCCGAGGGCGTAGAGCTCTTCGAGGAGGTCCGCGTCGTCGGCCCACCAGCGCGTGTCAGCGGTGGCGGCGATACGGAGGCGCGCGCGGTAGTCGGCGGCGGCCTGGTCGAGCCAGGGGGCGATGACGTCCTCGTAGGGGCCGTCGGCGTCGAGTAGCGCCTCGTACAGCGCGCGGGCGTTCACCCTGGAGATCCTGGCAGGTTTTGCCAAACGGTCGACCAATGAGGCGGTCGGCGCGGGTAGCGTCCCTGGTCATGAGCGTGCTGGACGTGAACGAAGAAGCGAACCAACTGCCCGACGCCTGGCGCTCGGTGGTGCTGGAGCGGGTCGGTACGGCGGCGGTGAAGGTGCTGCGGATGGACGGCCGGGAGCTGGAGGAGGAGGTGCACGGTACGGCGGAAGTCCTGGTGGTCACCGACGGCGTCCTGGAGCTGGACTTGGACGGCGAGGAGCTGACGGTCGGCACCGGCGAACTGTGCCGGATTCCGGCGGGAACCCGGCACGCGGTGCGGGCGGGGAGTCACGGCACGCTGCTGATCGTGGAGGTCCCCGAGGGGGAGTGAGGGCGCTGCCTCGCCCGGCAATGGGCGAGGCAGCGCCTCAGTGGTGCTCAGAGGAGACCGAACTCGAACTCCCCAGCGGAGATGGCCTTGATGAAGGCCTCGTGCGCCGCGCGGTCGAAGGCCAGGGCAGGGCCGGAAGGGTCCTTGCTGTCGCGGACCGCGACTGCTTCGGTAAGGAATGCGTACTCGACACAGTTCTCGTTGCCGCCGCTGTAGCTCGACTTCTCGAACGAGAAGCCAGTCGCGGAAGCGTCCGGGTAGTGGGTCACTTGATCAGCTCTCTCTGTGCGGTGATGAAGGCGATCGAGGAGTCGACAGGAAGAGCCTCGGCCGTGATCTCCTGGAACTTCGCCCGGTACAACTCGACGTCAGTCGGATCCTCGACCCAGAATCCGTTCAGCAGCCCTTCGACGAGCACGACGTCGAGATCCTTCCGCTGAGGGAATCCGAGCAGGACGAACGCGCCGCTCATGCCTGGGTGGATAGCCGCACCTGCAGGCATCACCTGGATGTTGACGTTCGTCAGCCGACTCATCGTCAGCAGCTTGTCGAGCTGTGGCCCCATGATGTCGGGGCGATTCGCGTTTGCCTGGAGGGCGGCTTCATGGATGACTGCCCAGACCTCAACGGGGTTCGGGCGGGTGAGGATGGACTGCCGTGCCATTCGGACCTGCACCAGGTCGTCAACCGTCCCGGCCTTCGTGGCCCGAAGCCGGTCGATGACGAGCCGAGCATATTCGGCGGTCTGGAAGAGGCCTGGGATGAAGGCGGCTTCGTACGTCTTGAACGTCGAAGCCTCGGTTTCGAGTGTGATCAGATCGGTCGCTGAGGCATCGATGACGTCGCGGTAGCTCAGCCACCAGCCACGCTTGCTGCCGTCCTTCGTGATGGCGATCAAACCTGCACGGAACTCATCGTCTTCGCAGCCGTAGTGGTCGAGGAGCTTGTTGACGTCCTCGATCTTGGCCGCTGTGCGGGCGTTCTCGATCCGGTTCAGTTTGGCCAGGCTCATGCCGGTGGCCTCAGCAGCAACGTCTGCTGCGATCTTCCTCTGCTCGCGCAGCCTGCGCAGCTCCTCGCCCAGCCGACGACGCCGAACGGTTGATACCGCCATGCAATGCCCCTCCTGACCTGTCGGTGGACCAGTCTGCCCTTGCCGATCACGTAGGCGCTACCGGCAACTGGCAGTGGGTGGCACCGAATTCGGGTTCGATATGCAATTTTGCACACTACTTAGATCCGCTTGCGCACGCGATGGCCTTCGCGTCATGCTGGCTGTAACGGGTCGCATGCATAACGTGATCATCTGGCTGATGCGGCTGCGCTTCTTCGTCATGCCATCGGGTCGATCTCGCGTTTGATTGAGCGATGGTCATCTCTGAACCCCCACGGAGGTATCTTCGTGTTCTCCCTCGAACTCCCCCCTGACTGGTCGGCCCCGCGCGAGGAGTTGCGCGAGGCCACCTCGCGCGCCGGGTGGAAGCCCGACCTGGTCGCCGATGCCGAGCTCGCTCTGCTCGAACTCTTCGTCAATGCCTACCGCCACGGCGGTAGTGCGGCGCCCATCGTGGTGGTCCTCATCATCGGCGACATCCTCCGCGTCTCGGTCAGCGACGGGAGCCCGGTCCTCCCCGCCCCGCGCGAGGACTCCGACCCGCTCGCCCTCTCCGGGCGGGGCCTGCACCTCGTGCGCTCGCTCACCCACCGCTTCGGTACGGAGACCCGCAGGACCGGCAAGTCCGTCTGGTTCGAGCTGGACGCCGCCGCGTGAGCGCCGTCGACCGCCCGATCGAGCCGGGTCACCCGCTGATGCGTACCTACACCGAGCTCGAAATCGCCTACCTGCTCGTCGAACTCGCCGAGCGTGGACGCAAGTTCGGGCTCCTCTGGCCCTCCGCGACCACCGACAGCGTGGTGGACGGCCGCGTCCTCGTCCGCTTCGGCAACGCCCCGGCGAGCACCGTGGTCAACCTCCTCGCGCTCCTCCGCTCCCACGACTACGACCGCGACGCGACCGAGGGCGACACCCCGTGCGACTCCTGATCGGCCTGGCCCTGCTCACCCTCCTGATCCTCGCCATCGCCGTCGTCGGCCTCGGCGCGGTCGCCGTCCTGCGGATGCCCCACCGCCCGGACGACGCCACTTCCACCCCGCCCCCCACCCGAGACCGCCAACCGGTGGCCTGACCCCCACGGAAACCCGCGCCGCCCGGCCGGACCCGCCGGGCGGCTCCTTCCGAGGCGCACAGAACCGATGGTGAACGGTCATTTCGCCGAGACCAGCGACCTGTCGTTCACGTGCGCGGGCCGGTGCCGGTGGAAAACCGGTACGAGAGGAACCGTCTGGGGCGTCCGCCCCGCTCATGAACTCCCGTCCTGACAAAGTCGGAGTCAGACCGGCCAGGACGGGGCGCCAACCTGCCACGGCAGGCTCATTGATCAACCCCAGTAGCCGAACCGAGAGAGGAAGCTGACATGGGAGACCAGAACAAGGGCGGTCCCAGCGACGGCAAGGGCGGCGGGCACGCCAAGCCGGGTGGTGGGGCCATCGGGCCGAAGCCGTCGAAGGACGGAAAGGACCCCGACCCCGCTCCGAAGCACAAGAAGTCGTGACCCCCGGGAGCCCCGAAGCGCTGCGGGCGGCCCTGGTGACGAATCTCGTCAACTCCGGGGCGCTCTCGGAGGAGTGGGTGTCGTCCGTGGCGGCCGTGCCGCGACACGAGTTCCTTCCCGAAACCATCTGGGCGGACGAGAACGGCGGCGACACGGAGTGCAGCCGTTCCGAGAGCCCCGACCGGTGGATGAAGTTGGCCTATGCCGACGTGCCGATCGTCACCCAGTGGGACGACGGCGCGGAAGCTGACCGGAGTACGCCCACGTCGTCGGCGTCGATGCCGACCATGGTGGTCGAGATGCTGGGTGACCTGGGCACGGCCCCGGGGCATCGGGTACTCGAAATCGGGACCGGCACCGGCTACAACGCCGCGCTCCTGTCCCACCGCCTGGGCGCCGAGAACGTGTCGACGGTCGAGGTGGATGCGAAGGTCACCGCGCAAGCCCGTACGGCGCTCCGCTCCGCCGGCTACACCCCCGAAGTCGTCTGCGGGGACGGCTCGTTCGGATGGGGTGTCCGGGCGCCGTATGACCGGATCATCTCCACCGTGTCCCTGCGGGACATCCCGCCTGCCTGGCTCGCACAGACCAAGCCGGGCGGTGTGATCGTCAGCCCCGTTTCGCCCCTGTTCGGAGGCGGGGCAGTCGTGCGCCTCACGGTCGGCGACGACGGGACGGCGAGCGGCCCGTTCACTCGGTCGGCAGCTTTCATGATGCTCCGCCAGCAGCGCTACCAGGCTGCTTCGGTGGACGACTACCTTCCGGGCGACTGGCCGGGCGGCTCCGGGCAGTCCTGGACCGAGTTCGACCCCGAGATCATCGGGGGCGACTGGTTGGCACAGTTCGCCACCGCGCTCGCCCTGCCGGACGTGTACTACCGGCGGCACGAGTTCGGTGACGGTGGCTGGACGTGGTGGTTGTTCGACACGGCCGTGACGTCCTGGGCGACCGTGGACTCCGTGCCCGGGGAATCCCGGTTCGAGGTTCGGCAGTCCGGGCCCCGGCGGCTCTGGGACGAAGTGGAGGCCGCCTACAACCAGTGGACGGCAACCGGACGCCCCGGGTACGAGAGGTACGGGCTCACGGTGACCCCTGCCGGACAGACAGCCTGGCTGGACAAGCCCGACAATGTCATCCCGGAGCACCGTCCGTAGGGTGACACCGGGGGTGCGGGTTTCTCCATCGATTCGACCTGTGCCGAAGCCCCGCGGGCACCCTCCTCACCCTGATGCTCGCCATCGCCATCGCCATCGCCGTCGTCGGCCTCGGCGCGGGCGCCGTCCTGCGGATGCCCCACCGCCCGGACGACGCCACTCCCACCCCGCCCCCCGCACGCGACCGCCAATCGGTGGCCTGACCTCACCCCACCCGCGCCGCCCGGCCGGACCTGCCGGGCGGCTACTGGTCGGCCTCGTCTACCTCCCTTGCAGCAGTGGGAAGTTGGGGTCGGCCGGGGCGGCGGAAGGACGCGGCGATGGTCTGGGCCACCTCGGCGCGCTGGCGAGCGGTGCAACCGGTCATCAGGCGCTCCAGGCGACGGAGCACGAGGACGTCACGCCACGCCCGGATCGCTCCGCTCACCACGCCGCACAGCAGGGCGCCCGCCAGGGCGACGGTGGGGGTCATCGGACGGCCTCCGCCCGGTCCAAGCCGTGGGTGTCCGCCGATTCCCCGTGATTGCAGAGAGCATGTCGCCTCAGGACGACGGTTTGACTTCCGACCATGGCGGTCGCCGAGGCCTTGTAGAGTTCGGCGGCGTCCGCCCCATCGAGCCCGTCGGCCAGGCCATGGGCCAGCAGGATGGCGAAGAGCGCCTCCATGCTGTCCCCACAGCACCATTCGATCACCAGATCGGACACGCCATGGGTGTAGCAGTTGGCCACTCCGTGGGTGGCAGCGGCCCGGTTCAGCAGGGTGGGGCGGCGCAGCAGTCTGCTCCACAGCAGATCGCGGACGTCCGGGGCGGCGGTCCGGTCCCAGTACCTGGCGCGAGTGTCCTCCAGTCGGAGGGCTGGTTTCGTCATCTCGTACGGGAGCAGGCTCGGCATCCAGAGCGGGTCACCGTCGGCTCGGACCAAGGTGATGCGAGCAGAACGGAGCTCGCTGGTGATCACGAACTGTCCGTTCCGGAGCAGCCATTGCACGTTAGGGGTCCATCCGACCCTGTGGCGCTCGCGCGTCCAGTCGGTTATCAGTTCGCCCACCACCTCGTCGGCCATCTCCGGGTGGAGGTGCAGCGTGAGTCCGTCCCTGTCCTGGGTCGCGGCGAGCACCCCCAGGACGGCCCCGTCGTACTGGCGGTCGCGGAAGGCATTGGCGAGCACGCCCACCACCATCGCCTCGAAGCGCCGTTGGGCCGGGGTGGCGGCGTCGGGGACCGGGTGCTTGACGAAGACCCTTACCTGCCCGGCGAGTTCACGGGCCCGCCAGAGCGGTAGGCCGGTCAGCCTCTGGATGCGCCTGGCCAGGCGGGTGACATTGTCCGACGCGGACATGAGACTCCAATCCCCCCACGGAGCCGTCCGGCGGCGGCTGGAGAGACAGGTGCGTCTGTCTGTGCGTGCGGATGAAGAGGGGTGACGCCTGCGGGTGACTCTCCGGAGCCCTTCGCCCACCCCGGCCGCCGGTGACCGAGTGCGTGGGCCTGTCGCCACATCAACACAACCAGCTTACACACGCGGGACGTTGCTCCGGTGGGATTCCTCGGTAACCGCAACCCCGGGCGCCGCCCCACCTGGTTCCGGTCCGTGTTGCGCGCGGTCGGTCACCTCGGCGGCCCGTCCCCGCTCCTACACTGGCGGCCATGGCAGACCACCAGCCCTTCTCGGCCTTCCGCGTGCCCGACGCCGACCCGGAGGTCGTCGAGCGGCTGGTCGCGGTGCTGGACGTGCAGGCCGCCAACCCGGGTGTGCGGCGGCTGCGCGAGTGGGCGCACGAGCAACTGGCCGTGCGGCCCGGTGAGCGGGTGCTGGACATCGGGTCCGGTACGGGCTCGGAGACCCTCGTCCTCGCGGCCGCGGTCGGCCCGGACGGCGCCGCGACCGGCCTCGAACCGAACCCCGGCCTGCGCGCCGTCGCCGGGCGGCGCGCCGCCGAGGCGGGCAGTGCGGCGCGGTTCCTCGACGGTGACGCGCTGGCCCTGCCGCTGCCCGACGGTGCGGTGGACGCGGTCCGGTGCGAGCGCGTCCTCCAGCACCTGAGCGACCCGGCGGGGGCCGTCGCCGAGATGGCGCGGGTGCTGCGCCCGGGCGGGCGGGTCGCGCTGCTGGACACCGACTGGTCCACGCTCCTCCTCCACCCGGCCGCCGCGGAGGCCCGGACCGCGCTGACCGGCGTCACCCTGGGCAACTCCGCCACCCCGGAGGCCGGACGCCGCCTGACGGGCTGGCTGGTCGCGGCCGGCCTGACCGTCGACCACGTCGGCGCCGACGTGCTGCTGCACGACCCCGACACCGTCCCCTGGCCGCTCCTGCGCGGCCTCGCCACGGTGGCCGTCGGCCGCGGGCTGCTCACCGAGGCGCAGTGCGACGACCTGTACGCCGAACTCACGGCCGCGGCCGAGCGGCGTGCCTTCCACCTCTCCGTGACGATGTTCGCCGCGGTCGCCCACCGGCCGGACGGCCCGGCCCCGTCCACCGGTTGAGTTCGCCTGCACAGGAAGTCGGCCCGGTCGACTTCCTGCGTACCCGCCCGGCCTGTCCGAGGGTGCCGTCATACTGGCCGCGCACACAGCTCGCGCACGTACCACGCGCGCGCAGCTCGTGCACGTACTCGCACACGAAGCTGCCGGGGCGCCGAGGTGGTGCCCCGTCACGCTGGTCCACTCCTGGAGCCGTTCACCCATGTCCTCGCCCGCCGCGTACCGGTCGCCGAGATCGCTCGCCACCGCCGCCACCGTCCTGCTCGTCGTCTGCGGTGCGCTCACCGTCTTCCGGCTCGTCGCCGACTCCCTCCTGTACCGCGCGGCGGGTGACCTGCCGAGCGGCGTCGAGTTCGGTGACGGCAGCGCGTTCGGCCCCTCGTACGGGCTCCAGATGCTCGCGTACCTGCTGTACAGCCTGGCCCTGATGGGATCGACGGTCGCCTTCCTCAGCTGGTTCCACCGGGTGCGGGTGAACGCCGAGTGGCTGAGCCCGCACGGGCACCGGCACAGCCGCGGCTGGGCCGTCGGCGGCTGGTTCACGCCCGTGGTCTTCCTCTGGTTCCCCTGGCGGATCGCCTGCGACATCTGGCAGGCCGGTGTCCGGCCGGACGCGTCCGGGGTGCGGACACCGCTCCCGACGACGGTCGTCAACGCCTGGTGGGTCAGCTTCTGCCTGTTCAACGTGGTGGACGCGGTGGGAAGCCAGTCGACCGACACGGCGCGCTACCCGGACCAGTACCAGCAGGGCGTGGCCTGGCTGATCGCCTCCGACGCGCTCGAACTGGTCGCCGCCGTCCTCGCCGTCCTGGTGGTGCGGACGGTGACGGCCATGCAGGAGGAACGTTTCGCCGAGCACAGCGCCGCCACCTCGTACGGGGTGTACGTCTCGGCCGTCGAGGGCTGAACCGCCCCGCCCTGTCGAGGCGGCACGGTTCAGGCGTATGCCTCGGGATCGGTGAGTCCCTCCACGAACTCCTGGAAGTCCGCGGCCAGGGGGAGTTCGGACCGGAAGTCGGCGTCGAACCATCCGACCGTGGGGGTCGGACCCGTCCGGTAGTCCAGGGCGATCCAGCAGGGGCCGCTGCCACTGAGGAGCACGAGCGGAGCCGGCAGGCCCCACTCCCCGACCAGGTAGGCGCTGTCGAACAGGGACAGCGTCCCGGGGCGGTGGCCGATCCCCATCAGGTGCTCGAAGGGCACGTGGTCCGAGGCCCAGGAGGTCGGTGCCGAGGTCGGGAAGGCGCACAGGCCGTCCGTGACCTGTCCACCGTTCTGGAGCCGGAGCAGTGCCACCAGGGAGGCCGGGAGACTCACCCCCAGGGTGTGTTCGGCCTGGTGGACGAGCTGATCGGTCAGTGGCGGCTGAACGCCGTGGTCGACGGAGCCGTCCCAGAAGACATCCTGCAGAACCTCGAAGCCGGGCATGGGCGGCATCGTACGAGGCGCCGCCCGCCGAGCCTCACCCCGGGGCGCCGCCGGCCCAGGCCGCCAGCCGGCCGAAGTCGTCCGCCGTCAGACCGACCTTCGGGTCGACGTGGTGCAGCAGCGCCGGGCCGGGGTGGTGGGCCGCGACCCAGGCGCGGTCCGCGTCCGTGATGTTGTCGTCGACCCAGGCGAAGGGGCGGCCCCGCGCCCAGGCGACGACCTCCGGGGTCTTCCAGAACACCCCGCCGGCCGGCTCCGGCCGGGGCTCGGACCAGGCGATGTACGGCAGTTCGGGCAGCCCCAGCAGCGGGCCGATGAAGGAGTTGGCCTCCTCCTCCCAGGTCGTCGCCCACACCAGCTCGAAGGGCAGCGCCGCCAGGGCCGGCCCGTGCTCAGGGTTGAGCCACACCCGCAGCGGCTTCGGCGCCTTGTGCGGCATCCCCCACAGGGCGAGCCGCCGCCGTTCGTGGGCCGCCCAGCGCGGGGTCAGCAGTCGGTGGGTCCGGTAGCCCTCCGGCCGCCGGTGCGGCTTCGCGGCCTCCGGGTTCAACGGACCGTCCACGTCCAGCAGCAACGCCGGCCGCACCATCCCGCACCTCCTCGATCGTCGTCGAACGCTACCCGGTGCACCGGTCGCGCCGAAGCGGATATCTCCGCCCGACCGCCGGGGAGGTTCGGGGTGCGGGGAACTCCGCCTGAGATTGCCGGGAAACGGCATGGTGCGCGAGCGGTGGGCGGGTCTACGGTCGCGCGGTGAGTGATTCCACCGCTGCCGTCCGAAGACGGCGTACGTTCTTCGCCGTCGGCTGGGCCGTCCTCCTGCTGGCGGTCGTCCTGCCGCCGCTGGTGGTCGGGCCGGCCTTCGTGGACTCGGGGGCGCCGATCGTGTCCGGGCTGGTGGCCGTGCTCGGGCCCGCGGTCCTGCTGGACGCGGGCACCGCGCGGCGGAAGGGCTGGCGGGTGGCCGGGGGCATCGTCCGGGCCCGTACCTGGTCGGGGCCGCGGGAGGTGGACCTGACCGACCTCGCGACCGTACGGGCCTGGGAGGGGCAGTCGCGGTGGGGCGGCCCGGTGACGCTGGTGTCCGTATCCGACCGCTCCGGCGGGTGGGTGATCCTCACCGTCGCCCCCAAGCACCTGCACCTTCTCACCGACGCGGTGCGCCACCACGGCGCGGGTTACGTCACGCCGTGGGCCCAGGCGCTGCTGGGTCTCAAGCCGACCCGGTGGTACGTCTCCGGGGCCCGGACGCTCGGATTCATGGTCGTCTCGATCGCGCCGTTCCTCGCCGGCGCGCTGCTGGCCGCAGCGGCCGCCCAGCGCTGACCGGCCCGGAGGCCTCAGGGCTTGTGCCAGGTCAGGGAGTAGCGCCGCAGGACGTGCCACCGGTAGCGCACCCCGGGCAGCACCCGCCCGGCGGTCTCCCGCACCTCCCGGTAGCTCATCGCGGGGGCGGCCGTCGGCATGCCCTCCGGGCCGGACGCCCGCCGCAGGGCCTTCACGGCCCTTACGAGCGGCGCGGCCGCGACCCACCGGGCCCGGTCCGCCGCCGTCTCCTCCCGGGCCAGGCCGACCACCACCAACACCCCTCCGGGGCGCAGCAGTTCCCGCATCCTGGTGAGCGCGGCCGTGAAGTCCATGTGGTGCACGGCCGTCACCGAGCAGATGAAGTCGAAGCCGCCGGTGGGCAGTTCGAGGGTGAGGAAGTCCCCTTCCAGGAAGGTGATGTCACCGTGGGCGGCCCGCGCCCGCGCGACCATCCCCCCGTCGCTGTCCACCCCGACCACCCGCCCGCACCGCGGCGCGAGCTTCGCCGCCAACAGCCCGTCCCCGCACCCGACGTCGAGCGCCGCCCCGCACCCGGGCGGCACCGCCCGCAGGATCCCGGGGTGCCGCGCCACGTTGGTGTTCCAGTACGGCCGTTCCTCGCGCGTCACGCCGGATCGTCGGCGAGGGCGGCCAGGGCGGCGGTGACGGCGGCCTCGGCGTGGAGGCGGGCGGTGGGGAAGAGGGGGACGGGGCTGTCCTCGGGGTGGACGAGGAGTTCGATCTCGGTGCAGCCGAGGATGATGCCTTCGGCGCCGGCGGCGACCAGGTCGGCGATGACGCGGCGGTAGGCGGCGCGGGATTCCTCGTGGACGAGGCCGAGGCAGAGTTCCTGGTAGATCACCCGGTGGACCAGGGCGCGGGATTCGGGCCCGGGGACGAGGACGTCCAGGCCGTTGGTGGTCAGGCGGCCGCGGTAGAAGTCCTGTTCCATGGTGAAGGCCGTGCCCAGCAGGCCGACCCGGCGCAGGCCGGCCGCGTGGACGGCGTCGGCGGTGGCGTCGGCGAGGTGCAGCAGGGGGATGGAGACGGCTTCGGTGACCTGGTCGGCGACCTTGTGCATGGTGTTGGTGCAGATCAGCAGCAGGTCGGCGCCGGCGGCCTCCAGGCCGCGGGCGGCGTCGGCGAGGATCGCCCCGGCGTCCTCCCAGCGCCCGGCCGCCTGGAGCCGTTCGATGTCGGCGAAGTCGACGGAGTGGAGCACCAGTCGGGCGGAGTGGAGGCCGCCGAGCCGGTCGCGGGTGAGTTCGTTGAGGGTGCGGTAGTACTCGGCGGTGGATTCCCAGCTCATGCCGCCGATCAGGCCGAGGGTCTTCATGGGCCAGTTATAAGCCAGGGGAGACAGGAAAGGCAATTGTATAAGAACTACTTTGGGAAGCTCTCCCGTGCCACCCGGTGCTGCCATTCCCGGGCGAACACCACCGACCCCGCCTCCAGCGCCCGCAGCTGCACCACGCTGAGGAAGTGCCCGGCGTCGCAGCGCAGTTGGGTGCGGGTCTGGACGGTCACGTCCCAGCCGATGTCCGGCCGCTCCAGCCGTACGGTGCGGTCGGTGCGGGCCTGGGCGCTGAGCGGGGCGCCGGTGAGGATGCGGTAGGCGGTGACGGTGTGCTCGTCGCGGACCAGGCCGTCGGGGTGGGTGCGGGTGCCGTCGGTGGCGGGGGAGAGTTCGGTGCGCCACTCGTGGCGGCCGATGTCGTGCACGGTGACGTGCTCGGGCCGGGCGGTGAGCGGTTCGGTGAGGTGGATGTCCGGCGGGTCGGGCAGGGTGGGGGCCGCCAGGGTGACGGGTGCGGCGCCGGTGTCCGCGGCGAGGTGGCGGACGGGCAGGACGAGGGTGGAGTGGGACGGGTCGAGGGCGTACCCGGTGTCGTCCGCGTTCGGCCACACCCACGGCCAGTAGACGGAGGAGAGCGCGAGCCGCAGCCGGTGCCCGGCCGGGACGGTGGCCGCGCAGGCCGCGAGTTCGACCTCGACGTCCGGGCCGGCGGCGGTCAGCACGCCGCGGGTGAGCAGGGCGGAGGTGCCGTCGGGGCCGACCGCGCACAGCCGGGCGACCACCTGGGCGGGCCCGCCGCCGGAGCGCAGCCGCAGCCGGGCGGTGGGCGCGCCGAGCAGCTCGACGGGTTCGGGCAGCGGCTGGGAGTCGAAGCAGACCGAGCGGCCGTCCTCCTCGCGCTGGTCCGGCGGCTGGTCGGCGGGGCGGCCGTGCGGGACGTAGGCGCCGGCGTTGAGGCCGGTGTGCTGCGGGGAGCGGACGGGGACGTACCGGTCGTGGGAGGCGGTGCCGGCGGTGCGCAGCTGGCCGTCGAGGTCGTAGTGGATCTCCCGGACGTCGGGGGAGGGCCAGGCGTCCTCGCCGGTCCAGCGGGTGCTGATCCAGCTGCGCAGGGCGGGTTCCTTGACGGCGCCGGTGTCGACGCCGCGTAGCCAGTGGTCCCACCAGCGCAGGGTCTCGGGCAGGGCGGCCTCGGGCAGGCCGTGCGGCCAGGGGCCGAGCAGGGCGCGTGCGGTGGGGGACTCGGCGAGCAGGCGCAGCACGAAGGAGCAGGACGGGTCGCCCCAGCCGGCCACGGCGAGGACCGGGACGGACACCGGCACGGTGGTGTCCCCGGCGGCTAGCCAGGCGTCGACGGGGGGTTCGAGGGATTCGAGCCGGGCCAGCCAGCCGGGCCGCCAGGCGTCGCCGAGGCGGCGCGGGTCCGGGGGGAGCGCGGCGTCGGCGATCAGGGCGGTGAGCCGGGTGTGCAGGTCGGCGGCGAGGACGGCGCCGCCGAGCCGGTGGCCGCCCTCGGGGCAGGCGGTGACGGCCGCGCCGACGGTCCCGGGCGCCCGGGCGGCCAGGCGCAGCGCGGTGGTGCCGGCCGCGCCGACGCCGAGCAGGCCGACCCGGCCGTTCGCCCAGGGGCGGCGGGCGAGCCAGTCGACGGCGGCGGCGCCGTCGGTGAGTTCCTGCTCGCCGCCGGGTTCGCCGGGCAGGCCGCCGGAGTCGCCGTGGCCGCGGGTGTCGACCCGGACGGCGGCGTAGCCGTGGCCCGCGTACCAGGGGTGGCGGCGGGCGTCCTCGGCGGCGGTGCGGTCGCCGAGGCGGTCGGCCGAGTACTCCAGCAGGACGGGGACGGGCTCGTCGCTGACCGGGCGCCAGAGTCGGGCGGCGAGTTCCGTGCCGTCGGGCAGCGGGATGCGCAGGTCCTCGCGGGTGGTGTGGAAGGGGTACGACGGCATGGCCGCTCCCATCGGGGTCCCGGGCCGGTGAGCGCCGAGCGGCCCGCGGCGCGTTCGGGGGGCGCGCGGCGGGCTCGGCCCCTCCGACCCTAGGGGAGGAATCGGGCGATTTCCTGATGAGGGGCCCGCAGTGGTGACGCTGCGCAGGCGTGCGGCGGCCGGACGCGCGCCCCTGGCCTGCGCCGTCGTGGTTCGGTTCGCCGCCGTCCGGCATCTGCACATGACTTGCAACTGCTCGCCGGAGGGGGGAAAGATGGCCCAGCTTTCTCCGGACCGCCCGAGTCCGGACCGCCCGAAAGAAGGACCACACGATGCCCAGCGCCGCCACAGCCGCCCCGGCAGGTGCCCCAGCCGTCCGATGGCGCGACCGGCTCACCCGCGAGGAGTGGATCCGGCTGGCCGGGATGGGCGGCTTCATCCTCGCGCTGCACGTCATCGGCTGGTTCACCCTGCTCGCGCTGGTGGCGCCCGAGCACTACGACGTCGGCGGCCAGGTCTTCGGCGCGGGCATGGGCCTGACCGCCTACACCCTGGGGATGCGGCACGCCTTCGACGCGGACCACATCGCGGCGATCGACAACACCACCCGCAAGCTGATGGGCCAGGGCAAGCGGCCGCTGTCGGTCGGCTTCTGGTTCTCGCTCGGGCACTCCTCGATCGTCTTCGGCCTCTGCGCGCTGCTGGCCTTCGGCATCCGCACGCTCGCGGACCAGGTCCAGGCGGACGACTCGACCCTGCACAAGATGACGGGTCTGATCGGCACCGCGGTCTCCGGCAGCTTCCTGCTGCTGCTCGGCCTGATCAACCTGGGCGCCTTCAACGGCATCCTCAAGGTGTTCCGCCGGATGCGCGTCGGCGAGTACGACGAGGCGGAGCTGGAGCGCCAGTTGGAGCGCCGCGGGCTGATGAACCGGATCCTCGGCAAGGTCACCCGGGCGGTCACCAAGCCCTGGCACATGTACCCGGTGGGCCTGCTGTTCGGCCTGGGCTTCGACACCGCGACCGAGGTGTCCCTGCTGGTGCTGGCCGGCGGCGCGGCGGCGTTCTCGCTGCCCTGGTACGCGCTGCTGACGCTGCCGATCCTGTTCGCGGCCGGGATGAGCCTGCTGGACACCATCGACGGCTCGTTCATGAACTTCGCCTACGAGTGGGCGTTCTCCAAGCCGGTCCGCAAGATCTACTACAACCTGACGGTCACCGGCCTGTCGGTGCTGGTCGCGCTGGTCATCGGCCTGGTCGAGCTGATCGGCCTGCTCGGCGAGAAGCTGGACATCACCAGCGGGCCGATCGCCTGGATCGGCGGGCTGGACCTCAACTTCGTCGGCTACGCGATCGTCGGCCTGTTCGTGCTGACCTGGGCCGGGGCGATCGCGTTCTGGAAGTTCGGCCGGGTCGAGGAGAAGTGGTCGGCGGGGCTGGCGGCGGGCTCCGCGGCCGACGCCGAGTAGCGCGCCGCCCGCAGACGGGCCGAGGACGGCCCGAGGGGCCGGTGACCAGACCCTGGTCACCGGCCCCTCGTGGCTCTCCACGACGGACGGGCGGATTACTTGAGCGCGGCGAGCACCGCGTCCGCCATCACCTTCTCGCCGGTGGCGTTGGGGTGGAACGGTACGGCGGGCGAGCCGGGCAGGGCGCCCTCGATCCAGCGGTCGTCCGAGCAGACGTCGTGCCCGCGGGTCGGCGTCGCGGTGTCCACGTACGTCGCGCCGTTGGCGGCCGCGGTGGACTTGAGGGCGGTGTTCAGCTTGTCGAGCACGCCGTGCATGTACTCCACGTCGCCGGGGGTCACCGGCTGGCGCAGGACGCAGGTCGAGCCGTCGGCGGGCAGCACGGACGGGTAACCGACCAGCAGTACCCGGGCCTTGGGGGCCTTGGCGTGGATCTGCCGGAGGGTGGTGGCGATCTGGGGGGCGATGGTGCCGGTGATCCGCTCGGCCAGGTCGTCGTCGCCGTACTGCCAGGACCACGTCCGCCAGTCGAAGTAGCCGTGGTGGTAGACGTCCTTGCAGGGCGTGCCGAGCGGGTTGACGACCGCGCCGGCGATGCAGGTGGCGACGAGTTCGCCGAGGCCGAGGTCGCTGGCGGCGAGGTCGTTGCCGCCGATCCCGAGGGTGACCAGGTCGGTGTCGGCGGTCACCGAGTCCAGCTGCGGGTCGTTGACCCGGATGAAGGCGTCGTACTGGGGCTGCGTCATGGCCTTGACCTTGGCGGCCGCGCAGGTGACGTCGGTGTACGCGCCCGCCTTGAGCGAGGCGGCGACCAGGTGGCCGTAGTTGTGGTCGGAGCGCAGGCACAGGCCGGCCGACTGGCCGGGGACGCCGGCGCCGGCGGCGTAGGAGTCGCCGAGGGCCACGTAGTGCTTCGGCGCGGGGGTGGCCGCCTGGGCGGCGGTGGAGGTGAGCGCGAGGGCGGCGCCGACGGCGACGGCCGCGAGGGCGCTGGAATTGCGGAGTCGCCGGGAATTCCGGGCAGGGCGGAGCACGGTTCCTCCTGGGGGAGAGAAACGACGGGTGGGGGGTCGTGCTGAGCCGGGCCACAGCTACTACTCGTACTACTCGCAGGTAAGTTACTTCCAGGTTTCGCGGCCGTCCATAGGTGACGGCGGAATTTCCGGAAATCCCGTCAGATGACACCGGGTGCCATTTCGAATTCCGCTCCACCGCGTTTCGGAATTGCCGCCGATACGTGCGGGAAGGGAATTCGGTTCACCTGGTGCGTGTTCCGGGTCTCCCGGGGCCCCGGGCGGTCTCGATGCCCGGTGGGCTGACAGGTACAGTTCCGGTGCAGAGCGTGCCGTCGAACCGGGCCGCCGACCAGGAGGGGGATCAGCGGGGATGAGCCGCCGAGAGCGCGACCGTGACCGCGACCGCGACGGCAAGCGGGGCACCGGTGCCCCGGTGACCGTCACCGTCTGCCGCGACTGCTGCTGCGGCAGCCTGACCAAGCACCCCGAGGTGGACCACGCGGGCCAGTTCGAGCGGCTGCGGACGGCGGTCGGCTCGGCGGGCCGGGTCCGGGGGTCGAAGTGCCTGGACGTCTGCTCCCAGTCCAACGTGGTGGTGGTCGGCCCGTCCAGCGAGGGGCGGGCGGCGGGGGCGCGTCCGGTCTGGTTCGGCTTCGTGCTGATGGACGAGATGATCGACGACATCGCCGCCTGGGTGCGGGCGGGCGGCCCCGGCGTCGCCGAGCCGCCCGGGCTGCTCGACCTCCAGCTGATCTCGGTCTCCCGTCGGGTCCGCGAGGGCCTGCCGGAGTGACCGCGGGGACCGCGAGGTGCTGACGGACCGTCAGATCGACGTCCCGGCACGGCTCCGGGGTCGGCCCACTACCATGACCGGTGGCGTCGAGCCGTTCCGCGCAACGGGAGGAAGACGATGACGACGGTCTGCCGCATCTGCGCGGGCACCGGCCGGACCGCCGGCCTCAACTGCCGTACCTGCCAGGGCACCGGCACCACCGAGGTGGGCGGCGGGGGCGGCAACTGCTTCCTCTGCGACGGCACCGGGGTGTACGTGCGCTACCGGGTGGACGCGACCGGCGCCAAGCAGGCGTACCGGGACGAGATCTGCCGCACCTGCGACGGCACCGGCAACCGGTCGGCGAACCTCTGGGACGAACCGTCCTCCTGAGCCGCCGTCCTGAGCCGTCCTCCTGAGCCACCGTCCTGGGCCGCCGTCCCCCGAACCACCCGCCCGGCCGGGGCCGATGATCCGACATCACTTCGATGTGGACATGCTCTTTGCCTAACCATGGTCGAACGTTGGTGTTCGAGTGGCCGATGCGCTGACCCCCGTTCACCGGAAGTCCGTGCGCGGTCAACGCGCCGCTGACAGAGTCCCGCGCATGGATATCCCCAACATGGGCGTGCCGGCCAAGCTTGCCGACCGCATGAGCATGGCCGAGCAGCACGAGTACCTGCGGGCCCGTTTCTCCCGCCGCCGGATGCTGCGCGCCGGTGCCGTCACCGTGGGCGCGGTCGCCGTCGGCGGTGCCCTGGGCAGCGCGCCGGCCTTCGCCGCCCCGGCGAGCCCCCAGCTCCTGACGGGTGCCACGACGGCCGGCATCGACGGTGCGCTGGTCGCGCCGGTCGGGCGTCACCTCCAGTTCGGCGCCGAGCCGGACACCCAGTTCCGCATCTCCTGGCAGGTCCCGGCGCCGGTCAGGAAGCCGTTCCTGCGCTTCGGCAAGCACCCGTGGGAGCTGAGCCACAAGATCCAGGCCGAGGTCCGCGCGCTGCACACCCCGGCGCTGACCCCGACCGGCAAGCCGGTGGACCAGTACTACCTGCACGTGGCGCTGGAGGACCTCCAGCCCGACACCACCTACTACTACGGCGTCGGCCACGAGGGCTTCGACCCGGCCTCGCAGCAGCAGATCTCCACCCTGCACACCTTCCGCACCGCGCCCTCCCGCGACCACCGCTGGGGCAAGGTGTACGAGCCGTTCACCTTCACCGCCTTCGGCGACCAGGGCGTCAGCGCCCACGCGGCCGGCAACGACAACATCATCAAGGCCCAGAAGCCGGCCTTCCACCTGCACGCCGGCGACATCTGCTACGCCGACCCGGCCGGTTCCGGCACCGACCCGGACAAGTCCGTCTTCAACGCCAAGACCTGGGACGACTTCCTGGTCCAGACCGAGACCGTCGCCGCCGACATCCCGTGGATGGTCGCGTACGGCAACCACGACATCGAGGCCTGGTACTCGCCGAACGGCTACGGCGGCGAGAACGCCCGCTTCTTCCTGCCGGACAACGGCCCGGACCCGCGCCAGGTCCCCGGCGTCTACACCTTCCGGTACAAGAACGTCGGCGTCATCTCGCTGGACGCCAACGACGTCTCCTACGAGATCCCGGCCAACCTGGGCATCTCGGCGAACAAGCAGACCAAGTGGCTGGAGCGCACCCTCAAGGACCTGCGCAACGACGAGACCGTCGACTTCGTCGTGGTCTTCTTCCACCACTGCGCCTTCTCCACCACCGTCGCCCACGCCTCCGAGGGCGGCGTCCGCGAGGCCTGGGTGCCGCTGTTCGAGAAGTACCGGGTGGACCTGGTCATCAACGGCCACAACCACATCTACGAGCGCACCGACGCCATCCTCGGCAACAAGGTCTCGAAGCAGGTGCCGAGCGGCGCCACCATCGAGCCGGTCAAGGACGGCGTGGTCTACGTGACCGCGGGCGCGGCCGGCCGCAGCCTGTACAACTTCGCGACCCCGGACACCTACGAGGGCCACGAGAACCACCAGGACGAGGTGCAGAGCTACTACTGGAGCAAGGGCCGGGTGAAGACCCCCGAGACCATCCAGTGGTCGCGGGTCCGCTACACCGGCTACTCCTTCATCAAGGTCGACGTCACCCCGGCCCGCCTGGGCCAGAAGTCGTCCATGAAGGTCACCGCGCTGGCCGAGAACGGCACCCAGATCGACCACTACACGATCCTGCGCAAGGTCGGCGAGGGCTGGGACTCCAACAGCGACGACGACGGCCAGGGCGGCGGCTGGGGCTGGTAGTCCCCGAACCCCCCCTGCCGGGCCCCGGTGTCGAGGAGCGAAGCCCTCAGCGCCGGGGCCCGTACATGATCACGCCGACCCCGGCCAGGCAGATCAGCGCGCCCAGCACGTCGTAGCGGGTCGGCCGGAAGCCGTCCACGGCCATGCCCCACAGCAGCGAGCCGGCCACGAACACCCCGCCGTAGGCGGCCAGCACCCGGCCGAACTCGGCGTCCGGCTGCCGCGCCGCCACGAAGCCGTACACGCCCAGCGCCACCACGCCCAACCCGGCCAGCCACCACGGCCGTTGCTCCCGCACGCTCTGCCAGACCAGCCAGCAGCCGCCGATCTCGGCGACGGCCGCGAGGGCGAACAGGACGACGGAGCGCAGAACGGTCATGGTCCGTGAGCGTACGGGCTCAGACCTGCCGGTACGTGGCCAGGAAGCGCCCGATCCGGTTGATCGCCGTCTCCAGGTCGTCGGCGCGCGGCAGGGTGACGAAGCGGAAGTGGTCCGGGCGGGGCCAGTTGAAGCCGGTGCCCTGGACGACGTGGATCTTCTCGCGCAGCAGCAGGTCCAGCACGAAGCGCTCGTCGTCGACGATCCGGTGCACCGCCGGGTCGAGCTTGGCGAAGGCGTACAGCGCGCCCTTGGGCTTGACGCAGCTGACCCCGGGGATCTCGTTGAGCGCCTTGACCGCGATGTCGCGCTGCTCGGTGAGCCGGCCGCTCGGCAGGACCAGGTCGTTGATCGACTGGTGGCCGCCGAGCGCGGCCTGGACGGCGTACTGCGCGGGCACGTTGGGGCACAGCCGCATGCCGGAGAGCATGGTCAGGCCCTCCAGGTAGTCGGTGGCGTGCTGCTTGGGGCCGGAGACGACCAGCCAGCCGCTGCGGAAGCCGGCCACCCGGTAGGCCTTGGAGAGGCCGTTGAAGGTGAGGGTGAGCACGTCCTCGGCGAGCGCGGCCAGGCAGTGGTGCTCGGTGCCGTCGTAGAGGATCTTGTCGTAGATCTCGTCGGCCAGCACCATCAGCTGGTGGCGGCGGGCCAGGTCGAGGATCCCCTCCAGCAGCTCCTTCGGGTAGACCGCGCCGGTCGGGTTGTTGGGGTTGATGACGACGATCGCCTTGGTGCGGGCGGTGATCTTGGCGGCGATGTCGTCGAGGTCCGGGTACCACTCGGCCTCCTCGTCGCACAGGTAGTGCACGGCCTTGCCGCCGGCCAGCCGGACGGAGGCCGTCCACAGCGGGTAGTCCGGCATCGGGACGAGCACCTCGTCGCCGTCGTCCACCAGGGCGGTGACCGCCATCTGGATCAGCTCGGAGACGCCGTTGCCGAGGTAGACGTCGTTGACGCCGACGCCCTGGACCCCGCGCTGCTGGTAGTACTGCACCACGGCGCGGCGGGCCGGCAGGATGCCGCGCGAGTCGCTGTAGCCGTGCGCCGAGGGCAGGTTGCGGATGATGTCCTGGATGATCTCCTCGGGCGCCTCGAAGCCGAACGGCGCCGGGTTTCCGGTGTTCAGCCGCAGCACGCTGTGCCCGGCCTCCTCCAGGGCGTTGGCCTGGTCGACCACCGGACCCCGGATCTCGTAGCACACGTCGTTCAGCTTGCTCGACTGCCGAAACTCCATCTGCGGCCTCCCGACCGTCACCACCGCTCCGCTGCTACCGCTTTGTTCTACCAAGTAGGCACTTGGAAAGTCCAACCTTTGGCTATGCTGATCCACATGTCACGCCGAAGCTACGACCAGTACTGCGCCGTCGCCCGCGCCCTGGACGCGGTGGGGGAGCGCTGGAGCCTCCTGATCGTCCGTGAACTCCTGCGCGGCCCGCGCCGCTACACCGACCTGCACGCCGACCTGCCCGGGGTCTCCACCGACATCCTGGCCGCCCGGCTCAAGCAGCTGGAGGGCGAGGGGCTCGCGGAACGGCGGCGGCTGGAACGGCCGGCCAACGCCACGGTGTACGAGCTGACCGACCGGGGGCGCGAACTGCGACCGGTGATCGAGGCCCTGGGGGAGTGGGGGCTCGGCGCCCTCGGCGACCAGCGGCCCACCGACGCGGTGCGGGAGCACTGGTTCACGGCTCCGGGCGCGGGTGCGGGTGCGGGCGCGGGTGTCGCGGCGGCCGTCGGGGGCTGAACGGGCGCCGGGCGGGGGCTGAGCTGGGCGGGGGCTGAGCGGGGCGGCGGCAAGGCCCCCGTCGCCGGCCGCCGCCCCGTGGCCCCAGGATGGCGCAGGGCGATAAACGAACACTGGACGCCGAATGAGCGGCCGGGCCCCCGCGACACTGGTTGGCAAGTGCACACGTACGATCGTCGGATCGCGGAGCCAACTCAGGAGAGCGGAAGCAGCCCGTGCCCACCATCAGCCGCAGTTACGCCAGCTACGTCGCCGTCGGGGACTCCTTCACCGAGGGCATGTGCGACGACCTCCATCCCGACGGCCACTACCGCGGCTGGGCCGACCGGGTCGCCTCCGCGCTCGCCGCCGAGGGCGGGTCCGAGGGTGGATCCGACGGCTTCCGGTACGCCAACCTCGCCGTCCGCGGCAAGCTCATCGGCCAGATCCACGACGAACAGCTCCCCGCCGCCGCCGGGATGGGCGCCGACCTCGTCACCCTGGCCGGCGGCCTCAACGACGTGCTGCGCCCCGGCTGCGACATCGACCGGGTCGAGCGGCTGCTCGGCCGCTGCGCCGCCGAACTGCGCGCCACCGGCGCCACCGTCGTCCTGTTCACCAGTACCGACCCCAGCCGCAGGATGGCCGGCGGCGCCCGGCTGCTGCCCGCCATCCTGCGGATGAAGGCCTTCGTCCAGGAGCTCGGGCGGCAGGACGGCTACGCCGTCGTCGACCTGTTCTCCGCGCCCTGCTTCGACGACCGCCGGCTCTGGGCCGAGGACCGGCTGCACCTCTCGCCCGAAGGCCACCGCCGGGTCGCCGAAGGCGTCCTGGAGGCCCTCGGCCGCCCGGCCGCCTTCGACTGGCGCGCCCCGCTGCCCGCCGTCGCCCCGCCCGGCCGCGCCGAACGGCTGCGCTCCGACGCCCGCTGGCTGGGCACCCACCTCGGCCCCTGGATCGGCCGCCGCCTCACCGGCCGCTCCTCCGGCGACGGCCGACCGCCGAAGCGGCCGGAGCTGCTGCCGTTCCCGGACAGGCCCTAGTCCACCCAGCTCCGCTCGGGCTTCTCCGCCTCCAGGACCAGGCTCGCCATCGGGGCGCGGGTGGTCCAGCCGAGGGCCCGGTAGAGCCCCTGGCCGTCCGCCGTGCCGACCAGGACGCCGGTGCGGGCGCCCGCCTCGTACGCGCCGGACAGCAGGGCCCGCATCACCACCGAGCCCAGGCCCCGGCGGCGGTGCTCGGGGGCGGTGCCGATCTGGTCCGGTACGGCGACCGGGCCGGCCAGGCCCACCTGGCCGCGGGCGGCGAGGTGCCCGTCCGTGCTGCGCACCAGGGCGCGCAGCACGCCGCCCCTGGTCCAGGTGGTCAGGGTGTAGCCGGTCGGCGGCTGCGCCCGCTCGGGGGTGAGCGCGGTGGTCATCAGGAAGCCGGGCTGGTCCAGCCGCCACTGCGGGCCCAGCCAGGGCCGTACCGTCCCGTCCTCGGCGAACAGCTTGAGCCAGGTGGTCGGCGCGGTGGTCGCCCCGGCGAGCGCGCGGACGGCCTGCTCGGTCGGCTCGGGCAGCACGTACCGCCCCACCTCCCGGTCCGGCGCACCGACGTCGATGCTCCAGCCCCAGGGCCGCTCCACCGGGTCGGCGGCGCCCCGGGAGACGGTCCAGCCGCTGATCCACATCCGGACCAGCTCGGTGACGGTCGACTCCGGCGTCATGTGCGGCATCGTGTGCGGCATCGTTCGGATCCCCCCGCATGTAATGGTCTCTGCTTGCCTGCATACCTTACTCAAGCGGAGGGCGGCCTGCCCAGTAATCTTGACGGGTTCGACGTGCCGGCTCCCGCCGGCGCCCAGCAGCTGGAAGGACCCCGGACGTGAGCGAGACCGAGCCGCCGCAGGACCCCACGGCGGCCGCGCCGACCCCGCTCCGCTCCGACTGCGGCAGCTGCTTCGGACTGTGCTGCGTCGCCCTGCCCTTCGCGGCCACCGCCGACTTCGCGGTGAACAAGGCCGCCGGTACCCCCTGCCGCAACCTGCAGACGGACTTCAGCTGCGGGATCCACGCCCGCCTCCGCGACAGCGGCTTCCAGGGCTGCACCGTCTACGACTGCTTCGGCGCCGGCCAGCGGGTCTCCCAGGTCACCTTCGGCGGGGTCAGCTGGCGGGAGGAACCCGCCACCGCCAAGCCGATGTTCGACGTCTTCCCGATCGTCCGGCAGCTCCACGAACTGCTCTGGTACCTCACCGAGGCGCTCACCTTCGCCCCCGCCCGGCCCGTCCACGCCGAACTGCGGCAGGCCCTGGAGGAGACCGACCGCCTCGCCTCCGGCACCCCCGAGGAACTCCTCGCCGTCGACGTCGCGGCCCACCGCGGCCGGATCAGCGAGCTCCTGCTGCGGGCCGGCGAACTCGTCCGCGCCGCCGTCCCCCGCCGCCGTGAGCACCGCGGCGCCGACCTCTTCGGTGCCCGCCTGCGCGGCGCCGACCTCCAGGGCGCCAACCTGCGCGGCGCCCTCCTGGTCGCCGCCGACCTCTCCGGCGCCGACCTGCGCCTCGCCGACCTCATCGGCGCCGACCTCCGCGACGCCGACCTCGCCGGCGCCGACCTCAGCACCGCCCTCTTCCTCACCCAGGCCCAGCTCAACGCCGCCCGCGGCGACGCCACCACCCGCCTCCCGGCCGCCCTCACCCGCCCCACCCACTGGCCCGCCACCGCCCCGACGGGCGCGACCCCCGGCCACCGCAAGCCCCGCAGCGGCCCCCGCCCCCAGAACGGCACCCGCTCCGGCAGGCCGCGCCGCCGCTAGGGCCTGTCCGGCGGATCATGTGACTTCTCCATGCCGGGCTCGTTGTGCCCGGCATGGGGCGGGGTGATCTGACGAACGACGAATGGGGCCGGCTGGCA
>NZ_JBHZCN010000116.1:0-28568 GCF_042755465.1 Kitasatospora sp. NPDC059160
TTGGTATTGGTGTGTCACAACCATTTTACCTTGGCGGTGCGCCCGCTATCGTGCGCGCGGCGGAACGGGGTGCGATGCAGGGCGAACCGGGAACGGATGAGAAGGGCGGGCCCGCGGACCTCATGGAGGCCTGTGCCCTCAGTCCTGCGAAGTCGCGTGATCTCATTGCCCGAATCGAGAAGGACATCTGAGAGGAAGCGCCGTGACAGCTCTCAACTGGCAGAAGTCCAGCCACAGTTCCGAGTCGGTCAACTGCATCAACCTTGCCGAAGGCCCTGACCGCAGCATCAAGCTCCGTGAGAGCGATGACCCCGACGTCATCATCACCACAACGCCCGGCAAGCTCCGCGCCTTCCTGCGCGGTGTCAGGGCAGGAGAGTTCGACCATTTGACAGGGTGATTCGGCTCCGGACGCATCCGTCCGGAGCCGAGTAGCGGGTCATCGGACCATGTAGCGGTACACCGGGGCCCCTTCCCAGGCCGGGGGCTTGTCGCCCAGGTCCCTATAGCCGAGGGCTTCGTACATCTTCATCGCCGCCTGTGCTTCGGGCCGGACCGCAAGCGTCACACGCTCCACCCGGGCTCCTTCGAGTACCGCTGAGTGCAGTTCCCGGCCCAGCCCCCGACGGCGCTGCCCCGGAGCCACGGCGATTTCCCGGATCACGAACGTTCGGTGTCCGTCCTCGCGGGTGAAGCCCTTGTCCAAGCCGAGGCCGTTCCACCAACCGCTGTCCGGCTGGAGCAGGACGCCGAAAGCGAATCCGACCAACGCAGCACCCGAGCGCGCCAGCACCAGTCGGAAGCCGGGCATGGCCCGGAAGGCCTCGTAGCCCTCCAGGAACCCGGCCAGGTCGCGGGGCCCCTCGAAGTAGGGCGGCTCTGCGAACACCTGCTCGTACAGCGGCGCTATCTCGTCCAGCACTCGGGCAGCGGCATCCGGATCCGTAAAGGTCTCGAAGGCGGGTGTCTGCACGGTTCTCCTTCTAGGCGATCAGGTGGGCGGTGCTGGCAGCAGCCAGGGAGGGATTCAGGAGCTTCAGGTGGGAGTGCGCCTCCTCCATCGATGTACGGGCCCGGCCTGACGACACCTCGGTCAGCAGGACGGCCCCCGAGGTGAGTTCGTGGGCCGACTCCTCGGCCTCACCTGCTCGTGCGAGCGCCCCGGCGAGGCTGAACCGAACCAGTGCCTCGTTCCGCGCGTAGGTCGTCTCCTGGTGCTGGAGCGAGCGCCGCAGCCAGTCCACGGCTGCCTTGTGGTGCCCCGCCTCCGTGAAGAGGGATGCCTGCGCCAGCGCCAACTCCGCCGGCCCGTGGAACACCGCCCAGTCGGGTACCGGCCGCTCGTTGCGTTCTTGCTCGAAGGTGCGAGTCGCCTGCGCCAAAGTGGATCGGGCCCTGACAGGGTCGCCCGACATGGCGAGCGCGCGGGCCTCCCGGGTCATCAGGATGGACATCAATGAGGGAGGCGCCCACGACGCGGCCTTCGTCTGCGCTCCGCGAGCGAGGTCGAGCGCGGCAGCAGGATCGCGCTCTCGAAGACTCATCAGGGCCATGGACGCCATCACAACCACGGCGAGTGAGTTGTCCTGCAACTCCTCGGCTCGGGTGAGTGCGTGTTCCCAATGCGTCCGGGCCCGGGTGTTGTCGCCGGCGTCGAAGGCCAGCCACGCCACGTGTTCCGCAGTCTCCCCGGCTATCAGTCGGAGCTGACGGCCGATCGCACCCGGGTAGCTCCTGGTGGCGATCAGCCGTTCGACCCGAGCGAGGTGGGCTCGGGCGAGGGGGCCGACTGTCGCGCCGCCAAACCGGTCGTCCAGCCCGTACAAGGAGGCGAGCCCGGCGCGAAGGTCCATGACGGTCTCGGCCCCGATTCGCGGCGGCGTCAGCTTGGCGGACACGGCGGCACCGCCGGCCAGGGCGATGAAGGATCGGCGGTTCACGTCTTCTGACTCTTCTCGTGGCGTGGGTGGTGTTCCTGATCGACGGTGTGGCGGCACAGTGAATCCCGCCTGCTCCAACGGGATACCCAACATCGCTTCGAGAACCCGCTGGCGTGCCGGATGAGGGCATGGCGGTAGCGGCTGTCGCCAGCGGTGGTACTGGCGGCTGCTCACCTCTTCGTCCTCTCCGAGCTTGCGTGCTGTCGCGGCGTACACCTGTCTGAACCGGGCCGGGCTACTCCAGCCGAACTCTGTACACAGGCAGGTGAATTGTGTCTCCACATGGCAGACGGTAGCTCGCGGGTCGCTGACCGTGCAGAGGTCCACCAGCGAAAAAGTCCGTCGAAAAGTCCGTCGGTCAGCAGCCGTTGATCTCGCCGTGGCGGTCAACTTGTCCCTGCCCGTCGGAGTGACGGAGCGACTACTCGCTGATGTGCAGAGTTGGTTGCGCTTCGGGGATTGCCGGTTGCGCACGGCGACCTTCGAAAGCCCACCACCCCTGCGCTTCTCAGCGGGCGATACGGAAGGAGTGCACGGCATGCACGACAAGAACGGCACCAGCAGCGGGTCGGGCGACCACAACGGTGACAAGCCGAAGAGTGAGGGCGGAAGCTTCGTCACGGAGACGGAGGTCGAGTCCCTGACCCGCCGACTGGACCACTCGGTCCCGGACGGCGACTTCGCCCCGGTGGGTACTGAGGCCTGATCGCAGTTCCGAACTGATGCCGGTCGGTTGACGGCATGGGTGGGTCGGCGTGGGTGATCATCCGCGCCGACCCGCCGCCCGGCGTCGCACACACATCCCCAATCAAGGAGAGTCCGCAGTGAAGACCGCTATCGCCACCCGCGTCCCCGCCGGCTCCTTCTTCGACCTCGACCGGAAGGATCCGGTGCTGACCCGGCTCCGCGAGGAGGGGGCCGAATTGGCCCTTCCGTTCGCCCTGATGGAGCGCCTGGTGAGGTCGGGCACCCCTTACGCGGAACACGCCCGCTCGCTGCGCAGCGAACCCGTGACCGTGGCCGGAGTGACCTTCGACTGGTTCGACGCCGAGCTGCCCGAAGAGATCGCCGACGAGATCAACCTGGCGGACTACGGGATCGTCCAACACACCGACGAGCGTCGCGCGGTGCTGACCCAGGCCCTGGACCACCTGTCTCTGATCCACCCCGAAGGCTTCGCCCGCGTGCGCGAGTTCGTCCGAGGGCTGCTGTGGGTGGGCCTCAAGCCCGGCGTCCGCACCTCCTCGCTGACTAGCTCCAGCGACCCGGCGCTCCCGTACATCATCACGTTCTCCGACAAAGCATGCCGCCACATTCCGCCGAACACGGTCAGCGGGCAGCCGTCCCCCCACTTCTTGGCGGAGAACCTGCTGCACGAAGGCGTGCACCAGTCGATCAGCTTCCACGTCCTCCAGCGCCGGGTGTTCGCCGACGGGTACTCGTCCAAGACCTCTCCCAAGATCGAGATCAAGTGGCGGGCCGGGCAGGGAGAGGGCCGCAACCAGTACTGGGAGATCGACAGGGCCTTCCACGCGACCTGCGTGTACAACCAGCTGCTGCGGTTCCGCCGGACCGAACTGCGCCGCGACGACCTGACGCCCACCGAGCGGGCGAGCTTTCAGAGCGCCTACGACGAGGGCCTGCCGGCCGTCCGCTACCTCATGCGCGAACTCGAACTCCTGCGGGAGCACTTCTCCTCGCACGGGGTGGAGCTGCTGGCCGACCTGCGCCACCAGACCGATCAGTTGTAGTACCACACCGAGCAGAACCGAACGAGGGAAGTCTTGTGCTCCAGCACCTCATCGACCAGGACGACAACCTGCGGATGGTCCCCACCGACCGGAACGAGCTGACCACCGCCGTCGATCAACTCCATGCGGAGCTACGGGCCTTGCCCGAGGAGGACGACCCCGGGCGTGCGAGGGTCCTGACCAGGTGGATCGGCATCGGCCGGATGTGCCTGGGCCACCACGAGGAGGCCCGCGCGTTCCTCCGGCAGTCGATCGACCTGGCCGCAGCGATCGGCAACACCCGGGCCGTCGTCGCCACCGGGCTCAACCTCGGCGACGCGCACCGTTACGCCGGTGACGTGCAGACTGCGGACGCGCTCTACCTCAGCGCCCTGAACACCGCGCGAAGCCGGCACCCGGAGCTCGTTGACTTCGCCCTCCAGCACACCGGCAAGCACCTCATGGAGCGCGGCGACCTCATGGGCGCCCAGGCCCGTCTCCAAGAAGCGCTGCGGCTGCGGATCGCCAAGGAGGACGCCGGGCTGATCGAGTCCACGCAGGCCGCACTCGACCGGGTCGAGCTGTTGATCGGCCGGCCCGACGCATCGGCGGCAGGCGGTGCGGTGCCGCGCGAGTGGAGCGGTCAGTGGACCTCATGGCTCCAGTCCCGTACCACGGCCCGGACGCCGGCCCGGTGGGCAGAGGACTTCCCCGACCTCCGGGACGCTGTGCGTGGGCTCACCGCACAGCAGCGCGTGCACCCGTGCCACCTGCGGGATCAGTCGTTCCCCGCCGAGCTGATCGCCGCCATGGCGGAGGAGGCCGAGAAGGCTGTCGCGGCTGACGGATACCTCCACAACGGCAAGTGGAACGCGGCCGTCGGTGACGCCGCGACCCGCTTCGCCACACAGATCGATCTCGCCGCAGTCGTGGCACGGTCCACCGGTCTGGAGGTCGCGCAGCCGCACGCCGCCGTCTACATCGCCTACCTGGAGGAAGAGCAGTTCCTCGACTTCCACGTGGACGAGTCCGGCTTCGGTGAGGCCAACCTGATCCTCTGCCTCAAGCACGAGCGCCCCACCGGCCGGTCCAAGGTCAGCACTACCGTGTTCATCAAGGCCGACGGCTACCTCGAGTGCGATCTCGCCGCAGGTGACTGCGTCGTGTTCGACGGCGCGCTCACTCCTCATGGCCGAACGCCGCTCAGTGCCGGAGAGAGCGTCACCCTCATCAGCTTCGGGTTCCGCGCGCGCGATCAGGCTCCGCGCACGCTCCCTAACCTCCCGCCGGCCCCCAAGTAGGGAACGTACTCGGTCGATCCCAAGCCCCTTCCCGCCACCCGCCAGGGCGCTGAGGAACGGCCCCCGAGCAAAGTCCGCTACCACTTCACCCTCCCCGGCACCTGGTGACCAACTGGGCCGCCAACAGCGCGGCAAACCCGGCTACTTGCCGGCAGGCGTCGCGCAGCGCTTCCAGATCGTCGCGTGATGCGGTTGGGTGGCTACAGTCGTCGTCATGAGCGACTCCCAGGCCCCCGAGGTCGTGGCCCAGCCCCGTACCGCCGCCGGCGTGCTCTTCTTCGACGAGGACGACCGCGTCCTCCTCGTGAAGCCGACCTACAAGCCGGGCTGGGAGATCCCGGGCGGTTACCTGCACGCCGGTGAGACCCCGAGCGAGGGCGCGGCCCGCGAGGTCAAGGAAGAACTCGGCATCACCCCGCCGATCGGTCGCCTGCTCGTCGCCGACTGGGCACCCCACTCCACCGAGGGCGACAAGCTCCTCTTCGTCTTCGACGGTGGCGTCCTCTCCGCCGACGAGCTCGACAGCATCACCGTCGACCAGGTGGAGATCGGCGAGTACGCCTTCCACGCCACCGACCAGCTCGACGAAGTCCACATCCCGCGCCTCGCCCGCCGCGTCCATGCCGCGTGCACGGCGAGGGCGCGGTCCGCGACCGTCTATCTGGAGCACGGCGTGCCCTGCCCGTAGATCCGTGACCTCCCGCCCCGCGGGGAAGCGGAGAGCCCCGCCCCCATCGTGGTGGGGAGCGGGGCTCTGTGTACCGCCGAACCGTTACGGCTTGGTGAGCGTCGGGTCGTCCGTCGGGGGCTTCGGCTGGGGGATGGGCTCGGTGGCGCGGTAGCGGGGGGAGGTGGGGTCGGAGAGGGCGGAGGGCGGGGAGGGCTCCGCCGCGGTGATCGAGACGCCGGTGGCGACGGCGGCGGCCTCCTCCTTGACCTTGATACCGGCCAGGTCGAAGGTCGTCTTGAGGCGCTGGCGCAGTGCCCGGGAGATCAGGGGGGCCTTGCCCGGGGCCGTGCGGGCCTCGATCCGGACCACCACCGAGTCGGCCGCCACCGACTCGACGCCGAGGATCGAGACCGGCGCCCAGACCAGTTCGTCGTACGGCGCCTCCTTGGACAGCGCCTCGGCGGTCTCCTGGATGAGGTCCTCGACCCGCTGGAGGTCCTCCTTGTACCCGACCTGCACGTCCACCGAGGCGGTCGCCCAGCCCTGGCTCATGTTGGCGATCCGCTTCACCTCGCCGTTGCGGATGTACCAGATCTCGCCGTTGGCCCCGCGCAGCTTGGTGACCCGCAGGCCGACCTCCAGCACGGTGCCGGTGGCCACCCCGGTGTCGATCTCGTCGCCGACGCCGTACTGGTCCTCCATGATCATGAAGACCCCGGAGAGGAAGTCCGTGACGAGGTTGCGGGCGCCGAAACCGATCGCCACACCGGCCACACCGGCGCTCGCCAGCAGCGGCGCCAGGTTCATCCCGAGCGCGGAGAGCACCATCAGCGCGGCCGTGCCAAGGATGGTGAAGGAGGCCAGGCTGCGCAGCACCGAGCCGATCGCCTCCGAGCGCTGCTGCCGCCGCTCCGGGTTGACCACCCCGTGGTTGGCCAGCAGCCCGCCGAACCGGCTCTCCTCCCGGTGCTGGTCGTGGCTGCGCGTCATCCGCGCTATCAGCTGGGTGACCAGTTTGTTCACCACGGCCCGCAGCACCAGGGCCAGCACGATGATGAGGACGATCCGGAGGCCGCCGGCCAGCCAGCTCTGCCAGTGGGTGTCGAACCAGCTGGCCGCCTGCTTGGTGGTGTCGGTGACCTCCTGCGCGCTGGTGGGGATGCGCAGGTCCGGCAGTTGCGGTGTGGTGGCGGAGGGGGCCGGCGTCGGGGTGGAGAGCGTCGAGGACGCGTCGGTCGGACCGGTGGCGCCGGAGCGGAACACGTGCGGGACCTACCTTCCTTGCTGGGGGCGTGACCCGGTCCCGCGCCGCACGAGCGGCCCGCGGACCGTGCGGGCCAGCCTATCCGGCACCGAACACCAGCCCGGACACACCGGTGGGCGTGCGGCCCGTCCCGGACGCCCCGTCAACGCCCCGGTGCGCTCCCCGGCCCGCGCGGCCCGCACCGCCCCGGCACCGTCCCCCCACCACCCCCGCACCACCGGTCCCACCACCCCCGAACGGCCGCGCCCCCGCCCGCCGTACGGCCCCCGGGGCTGCTCCGACCGGCCGAGCCGCACCTCCCCGGCGGTCCGCCGCGCCGGGCCCGGCGGCGCGGGGGTGCAAGTGGACCTTCCCCAGGGCATACCGGGTACTACGGGGTATGACGGAGCCCACACCCGGAGTTCACGTCAGGTCCGTTACACAGGAGTGGTGGCGCCGTACGAAGGCGTAAGGCGACACTGGGGGAGATCACGCACTCGTTGCGCGATCCAACCGCTCGTCCCGGCGCGAGCCACGCGCCGCAGGCGTCCAAGGAGGCATCCGTGCCGCATGTCCTGGTCCTCAACGCGTCCTACGAGCCACTCGGCGTCGTATCGATGCGCCGCGCACTCATCCTGGTCCTCAACCACAAGGCGGTCAGCCTGGAGGACTCGGGAGTCACTCTGCACAGCGCCACCAGCGCCCTTCCGGCGCCGTCCGTCGTCCGCCTGACCCGCTTCGTGCGGGTCCCGTTCTGCGGGCCCGTCCCGCTCACCCGCCGGGCGCTGTTCGCCCGGGACCACGGCCGCTGCGTCTACTGCGGGGCCGCCGCAACCAGCGTCGACCACGTCATCCCGCGCAGTCGGGGCGGCCAGCACCGGTGGGACAACGTGGTGGCGGCCTGCCGCCGCTGCAACCACACCAAGGCCGACCGCCACCTGACCGAGCTCGGCTGGCGGATGAAACGCCCGCCCGCACCGCCCAGCGGCCTCGCCTGGCGGATCATCGGCACCGGGATCAAGGACCCGCGCTGGCGGCCCTACCTGGAGCCGTACGGCGGCGGCGACCAACTGCGCGCCCCGCAGTGGGGCGAGTACGAGCACCACGACCATACGGAGCCGAACCACTCCGTCCCGATCGGCCGGGCGCACGTCGCCCACCCCGCCCCCGTCCGCCGCGGCGAGCAGCCCGAACCGCTCTCCGCCTGACCCCAGCACCACAAGGGCCCGCCCGTCACACCGTCGGTACGCGCCTCATGGGCCGCCGCGCCCCCCGCGAAGGGGAGCCCGGCGGCCCGCCGCGTTCACTGCTTGGGCGGCACCGCCGGCGTGCCGGGCTGCGTGCCGGGCTGCGTCCCCGGCTGGCCCGCCGGGGCCACCGGCGGGGTCGGCGGCTGCGGCGGAGCGGCCGGCGCCGTGACGGCGTAGAGCTCGATCCCGTACAGCGAGTAGCCGAACTTGGTGGCCCGCGCCACGCCCTGCATCCGTACGTACCGGACGTTCGAGGCGTCGAAGCGCACCGTCTCGTCCCCGCCCTTGCCGTTGTCGACCGTCGCGGCGTCCGTCCAGCTGCTGCCGTCCGAGGAGACCTGGATCTTGTACGAGGAGGCGTACGCGGACTGCCAGTGCAGCGTCGCCGCGCCCAGGTGGACGGCCTGCGGCAGCGCCAGCTGCACCCAGGCGTCGTCCTTGGCCGGCGAGGACCAGCGGGTCTTCGGGTCGCCGTCGGCGACCGCCGCGGCCGGGAAGTTCGGGGTCTCGTCGCCCGAGGAGGAGGCCTGGGAGCCGGGCGCCAGGTCCGGCCCGCCGGTCGGCGGCACCACGTGGACCTGCAGCACCTGCTTCACGGTGGTGCCGCCCGCCACGTAGGACACCGGCACCTGGTACGTCCCGGAGGGCGTGCCCGGTACGGCGGTGACCAGCAGCGGCACGCCCACCCGGCCGCCGCGCGGCACGGTGACCGGCCCGGCCGGGGTGACGGTGAGCCCCTTGGCGGCGGCCGGCACCTCGACCCGCAGTTCGCCGGTGGTGCCCTCGGGGCGGCCGGCCTCCACGGTGGCCTGGGTCCTGGCGGGCGCGGCCGCGCCGGTGACCACGTCCAGGGCCGGGTCGGCGAGGCTCAGCCGGGCCGCCGGGATGTCCGCGTACCAGGGGATGACCTGGTTGACCACCGGCGGGTCGCCGCCGGGCTTCCAGGTGATCCGGAACGCGTCGGCGACCTGCCCGCCGGCCGGCAGCTCGTTGTAGCCGGGCTGGATGACGCCGATGTCCGTCCAGCCGCCGTCGGCGCGGCGCACCGCGACGGTGGCGCTGGCGTGCACGGTGGGGTCGGTGAGCACGGTCAGCCGGTCCAGCGGGCGGGCCGCGCCGAGCTCGACGGTGAGCGGCTCGTCCTGCGCGGTGGGCGCCTTGGCGGCGCGGTACGCGGTGTCCGGGTTGCCGTCCAGGACGGCGGCGGCCGAGGAGCCGGGCAGCGCGGCGGGGCCGCCGGTGACGCTGGCCGGGGACTCGTCGGGGGCGGTGACGGTGAACTCGCGCACCGCGACGGCGGTCTTCTGGGCGGCGGTGGCCCGCAGCCGCACGGCCCGCACCACGGTGCCGGGCGGCAGCTGGGCGCTGACCGTCTTCTGGTTCTTCACCACGGCGAGCTGCTGCCAGCCGCCCGCGCCGGTGCTGTACTCCAGCACGCCGTCGCGGATGTAGTCGTCCACGGCGGTGCGGGCGTCGGGGCCGTTGCCCCAGCCGCCCATCAGCACGGTGACGCCGCTGATCGGCCGCCCGGCGCCGAGGTCGACGCCGACGGAGTCACCGGGCTGCGGGGGAGCGGAGCTCCAGTAGAAGGTGTCGGCCTGGCCGTCGGTCATCAGCGCGGGCAGGTGGTCCTGTGCGGTGCCCATGCTGGTGGTGGGGGTGACCCCGCCGCTGACCACGCCCGACCAGTTGTCGGCGGCGCGCACGGCCCGGTCCAGGAAGGGCGCGAGCACCCCCGCGCCGATGGTCGCCGGGGCCTGGGCGAGCTGTGCGCGCAGCCGGTTGAGCTGCACCCGGGCCTTCCAGGCCGCCGCGCCGTCGCCGCCGTGCTGGGCCAGCAGCATGTCGAGGGCGGCCTGCCCGGCCAGCCCGTAGTCGCGCAGCGGGCCGAGCCAGGGGCCGGCCTCGGCGGCCAGCTGGGCGGTGGCGTCGGTGCCGGCCAGGGTCTGCCGGGCGCCGGCCATGGCGGTGAAGGCGTCCCGCAGCGGGCCCGCGGCCGCTATCAGCTTGGCGAGGTCCGGGGTGGCGCCGGAGGTGGGTTCGGCGTTGGCCCAGAACTGGTCGAGCAGCGGCTGGAGGTAGCCGGACTCCTGCTTGGCCAGCGGGGAGGAGGTGCTGTTGCCGGCCAGCGCCTGGACGGCGGCCAGGGCCGAGCCGGCGGGGGTGGCGTTGGCGCCGGTCGGCCCGGCCAGCGAGCGCACGGCCGCCTGCCAGGAGTCCTCGGGCTTGTAGCCGGTCGGGTTCCAGGCGAAGTCGCCGGCCGTGGCGAGGGCTATCCGGGAGGCCACCGGCTGCTGCATGGCGCCGGTCAGCAGCACCGCGGAGCGGGTCGCCACCTCGGGTTCGCGGCCGGTGTAGGCGCCGAGGAAGAGCCGGTCCGGGCTGGCGTCGTTGACCGGGTAGTTGTCCATGGTGACCAGCGGGTGCCCGTACAGGCTGCCGGTGTCGGAGGCCTGGGCGCCGGTGATCTTCTCCGGGATCGCCCCGCCGCCGCTCCAGGCGACCTGCACGCCGCCGGGCAGCGCGTCGGCCAGGGCCTTGCGGTAGGGCGTGGAGCCCTGCTTGTGGTACTCGGTGGGGACGATCGACAGCGGCGCCAGCCCCGGGTTCCTGGCGACCAGCCGGTCCTGGACCTTCTTGACCAGCGCGGCCTGCGCCTTCGCGGCGGCGGCCGGGCCGCGGCCGTACTCGTCCTGGTCGTCGTCGCAGTGCCACTCGTCGTAGCTGACGTCCAGGAACTGCAGCTGGAACGCGGTGAAGCCGAGCTTGCGCAGCCCGTCCAGCTTGGCGACCAGGGCGTCGACGTCCTTGCCGGAACTGAAGCAGAGGGACTGCCCGGGGTCGATCGCGTAGCCGAGGGTGACGTGGTTCTGCCGGGCCCGGTCGCCGAGTTCGCGCAGCTCGGACTGCTGGTCGGCGGGGTAGGCGTCGCGCCAGCGGCTGAGCCGGAACGGGTCGTCGCCCGGGGCGTAGAGGTAGAAGTTCTGCTTGGAGCGGCCCAGGAAGTCCACCTGGTCGAGCCGCTGCTGGGCGGTCCACGGGGTGCCGTAGAAGGCCTCCGCGGTGCCGCGCACCGGCGCGCCGCTGGGCCAGTCCCGCAGGGTGATGCCGGGCAGGCCGAGCCCGGCCGCGCCCGGCCCCTGGCCCTGACCCGCGGGTACGGCGGCGAGCAGCTGGCGCAGGCTCTGCGCGGCGTAGAAGGTGCCGGTCGCGTCGGCGCCCGCGAGCACCACCGCGCCGTACGTGCCGCCGCCCTGGGCGGGCAGCTGGCCGGCGGACAGCACGTAGCCGCCGGGCGGCATGCCCGCGGTGGACGGCGCGCCGCCGTCCTTGCCGCCGGCCGCGGCCGCGAGCTGGCGCAGCGTCCGGTCGGCCTCGCCCTCGGCGCCCTCGGCGGGCCCGCCGATGTACACCACCAGCGAGCCGGCGGCGGGGGTGCCGCCGTCGGCCTGGGGGGTCAGCACGGTGGCCCCGGCGACGGTCAGCACCTCGCGGACGGCGTCCACCGCGCCCCGGTCCACCTTGGGCGCGGTCACCAGCGTCACGGCGGTCGGCACGGTGACGGCCCGTCCGGCCGCGGTCTGCTCCTGCGGGTGCGGGAACACCTGGGGGTTCGTCACGCTGCCCAGCGGCGTCTGGGGCGCGGTGCTCACCACGTCCGGCCCGGGGCCCGCCGCGTACGCCACCGAGGGCATCGGCCCGGCCAGCAGCCCGCCGACCACCGCCGCGGTCACCACCCCGGCCGCGATCTGCAGGGTCCGCCGCCCCGGCCGCCCGGCCGCGCGCTCCGCCCGCACCGACGCCAGCAGCGGCTCCGTCCCCTTGAGGTCGGCGATCAGCCGGTCGGCGGTCCGCGGCACCAGCTGACGGCACGTCCGCGCCGTCGCCCGCCGGGCCGCCAACGCCGTCGGATGGTCCAGCACCTCGCGCAGCACCGGACTCTGCTCCAACTGCTGACGCAGCCGCCGCCCGGCCACCACGGACACACGGGCTTGCACAGGGGCCTCCTCGCCAGGCCTGGACCACAATGCGAGCAACCCCACCAGCTACCCGAACCGGTGTCAACGTCACCGACGGCTATGCCGAGTTTGCACCGGAATATCCCGTTGGCCTGACCCTCCGTCACCCCCCTGGCTACCTCTTGAGCACCGGGCGAACCACCAGGCGCACTCGTGTCGCACAGCGTCGCCGCGCGGTTACCCGGGTAGGACTTGGGAGTCCTGACCAGGCGTTGCCGAGACATCGCAGGAGCCGCGAGTGGCCGCTTACCACGACAGTGACGGAGCCGAAGGACGGAAGGTCCCGGCGCAGGACGCGCCGCCGCCGCCCGCCGAACTGGTCGCGCTGGCACGGGCGTACGGGGTGGACACCCGGTACCCGGGGGCCGGGGGGCAGACGGTGGGGGCGCGGACGCTGGTGGCGGTGCTGGGGGCGCTGGGGGTGGCGGCCGGGTCGCCGGAGGAGGTGCGGGAGGCGCTGGAGCGCCACCGGGCCGAGCAGCGGGAGCGGTTGCTGCCGCCGTGCATCGTGGTCCGGCAGGGCCGCCGCACCGCGCTGGACGTACCGGCGGACGTCCGGCTGTACGTGGAGCTGGAGGGCGGCGGCAGTTGGGAGTTGCCGCGCGGCCACTCGCACTGGCTGCCCGCCGACCTCCCGCTCGGCCGGCACACCCTCACCGCGGCGAGCGGCGAGAAGCGGCAGCAGGCCCCGCTCGTCGTCGCCCCGCAGCAGCTGCCCCGACTCCCCGGCCGCAGCTGGGGGTTCCTCGCCCAGCTGTACTCCGTGCTGTCCGACCGCTCCTGGGGCATGGGCGACCTGGGGGACCTCGCCGAACTCGCCGGGTGGGCGGGTGCCGCCCTCGGCGCGGGCTTCGTGCAGATCAACCCGCTGCACCAGGCCCTGCCCGCGACCCCCGGCACCCCCTCCGACCCCTCCCCGTACCGCCCCTCCTCCCGCCGCTTCGCCGACCCCGTGCACCTGCGGGTCGAGGCCGTCCCCGAGTACGGCCACCTGACGCCGGCCCAGCGGACGGCCACCGACGACCTCGCCCGCCGCGCGGCCCGGCTGCGCGAGGAGGTCCTCACCCACGACGGCCTGGTCGACCGGGACGCCGTCTGGGCGCTCAAGCGCGAGGCGCTGGAACTCCTCCACGAAGTCCCGCGCGGTCCCGGCCGCCAGGCCGGTTACGAGGCGTACCAGCGCCGCGAGGGGGAGTGGCTGCGCCGCCACGCGCTCTGGAACGCGATCGCCGAGGTGCACGGCGCCGACTGGCACCACTGGCCGAAGGGCCTGCGTCACCCGAACGGCCCACAGATCGAGCAGGCGGCCAAGGAACTCCAGGACGCGGTCGAGTTCCACCGCTGGCTCGCCTGGCAGGTCGACCAGCAGCTCGCCGCCGCCCAGCGCGCCGCCCGGGACGCGGGCATGCCGGTCGGCCTGGTCCACGACCTCGCCGTCGGCGTCCACCCGGACGGCGCCGACGCCTGGGCGCTCCAGGACGTGCTGGCCGGCGGCATCTCGACCGGCGCCCCGCCGGACGCCTTCAACGCCCACGGCCAGGACTGGGGCCTGCCGCCCTGGCGCCCGGACGCCCTGGCGAAGGCCGGCTACGCCCCGTACGCGGAACTCCTGCGCGCAGCGGCGAGGCACGCCGGAGCGCTCCGCATCGACCACGTGATGGGCCTGTTCCGCCTCTGGTGGGTGCCCGAGGGCCATCCCCCCACCGAGGGCGCCTACGTCCGCTACGACGCCGAGGCGATGCTCGGCGTGCTGGCCCTGGAGGCCCACCGGGCCGGTACCGCCGTGATCGGCGAGGACCTGGGCACGGTCGAGCCGGGGGTACGGGAGGAGCTGGCGGACCGGGGCATCCTCGGCACCTCCGTCCTCTGGTTCGAACGGGACTGGCAGTCCGACGGCGGCATCCTGCCCCCCGACCGCTGGCGCCCCGGCTGCCTGGCCACCCTCACCACCCACGACCTGCCGAGCACCGCCGCCCGCCTCTCCGGCGAGCACGTCGAGCTGCGCCACCGCCTGGGCCTGCTGGCCCGCCCGCTCGCGGAGGAGCAGCAGGAGGCCGCCGACGAACTGGCGGCCTGGCGGGCCGAACTGACCGCCCTCGGCCTGCTCGCGCCCGACGAGCCGCTCGCCATGCCCGCCCTGTACCGCTTCCTGGACCGGACCCCGGCCGAGCTGGTGGGCGTCTGGCTGCCGGACCTGGTCGGCGATCCGCGCCCGCAGAACCTGCCGGGCACCTGGGACCAGTACCCGAACTGGCGCCTGCCGATCGCCGACGGCACGGGCGCCCCGGTCACCCTGGAACGCCTCGCCGCCGCCCCCACCGCCCGCCTGCTCGGCCGGCTCCTCACAGCCGGCGACACACCCCCCGCCCCCCGGACCCCGTAGGCCGGATCCCGCAAGCGGAACCCCCAGCACCACCCCGACGCGCGCCCTCCCGTAAGCGGCGGGTAAGTTGGAATCGTGGACAAGAGGAACGCTTTGCGAGCCGGCGCGGTCTCCGCAACGGTCACGCTGATGATGCTGCTGTCGTCGCCCGCCATGGCCCTCACCAGGGACGACGGCGACGACCCGGGTGCCGGCCTGAGCGTCGGCCAGACCATCGGCCTGTACGTGCTGATCCCGCTCGCCGCGTTCGTCGTCATCGCGGCCCTCGCGGGTCTGCCCTACGGCAAGAAGAAGAAGTAACCGCGAGAAACCTCCGCGTCCGCCGAGGACGCGCGACAGGTCCACCAGGACCCGCAGGAACCCCGAAGGGGCGCCGGACGATCCGTCCGGCGCCCCTTCGGGCCTTCACCAGCCGGCTCAGCGAGCCCCGGCCGCCTTGTCGACCACCTGGGCCTTGAGCGCGCGCTCGATCCCGGCCCGCGACTCGACGACCTGACGGCGCAGCGCCGGCGCCGGCTCGGCCGAGGCCAGCCAGGCGTCCGTGGCGGCGAGCGTCTCCTCCGTCACCTGGAACGCCGGGTACAGGCCGACGATGATCTGCTGCGAGATCTCGTGGCTGCGGGTCTCCCAGATGTCCTTCACCGCGGCGAAGTACTTCTCCGCGTACGGCGCCAGCAGCTCCCGCTGGTCCGACTGCTGGAAGCCCGCGATCACGGCCTCCTGCACGTAGTTGGTGAGCGTGTCCGACTCCACCACCGAGGCCCAGGCCGCGGCCTTGGCCTCCGCGGTCGGGCGGGCGGAGCGGCAGCTGGCCGCGTGCTCCTGGCCGGCCGCGGTGTTGTCCCGCTCCAGCTCCGCGACGATCGCGGCCTCGTCGGCCCGGCCGGTGGCGGAGAGCCGGGCGAGCAGCGCCCAGCGCAGCTCGGTGTCCACGGCGAGGCCCTTGAGCTCGACCGAGCCGTCCAGCAGCCCGGCCAGCAGGTCGAGCTGGGCGTCCGTGCGGGCGACCGAGGCGAAGGTGCGGGCCCAGGCCAGCTGGTGGTCGCTGCCGGCCTCGGCGGTGCGCAGGTGCTCCTCGGCGGCGGCGGCCCAGCGGAGCAGGCCCTGCTCGCTCCAGTCCGGGTCGGTGTAGGCGTCCAGGGCCAGCTTGACCTGGCGCTGCACGGACTGCACGACGCCGATGTCGCTCTCCCGGCCGATGCCGGAGAGCGCCAGCGACAGGTAGTCGCGGGCGGCCAGTTCGCCGTCGCGGGTCATGTCCCAGGCGGAGGCCCAGCACAGCGCGCGCGGCAGCGACTCGGTGAAGCCGCCGAGGTGCTCGGTGACGACGGCCATCGAGTCCTCGTCCAGCCGGATCTTGGCGTACGACAGGTCGTCGTCGTTCAGCAGCACGACGGCCGGGCGGTGGCGGCCGACCAGCTCCGGCACCTCGGTGCGCGGGCCGTCGACGTCCAGCTCGATCCGGTCCGTCCGCACCAGCGAACCGTCGACCAGCTCGTAGAACCCGATCGCGATGCGGTGCGGCCGCAGCACGGCCTCGCCCTTGGCACCGGCTGGCAGCGCGGGGGCCTCCTGCAGCACGGCGAAGGACTCGATCTCGCCGTCCGTGTTCAGCACCACCGACGGCCGCAGCACGTTGATGCCGGCCGTCTCCAGCCAGGACTTGGACCACGCCTTGAGGTCGCGTCCGCTGGCCTCCTCCAGGGCGCCGAGCAGGTCGCTGAGCCGGGTGTTGCCCCAGGCGTGGCGCTTGAAGTAGGCGCGCACGCCCTCGAAGAAGGCGTCCTGGCCGACGTACGCCACCAGCTGCTTGAGCACCGAGGCGCCCTTGGCGTAGGTGATGCCGTCGAAGTTGACCTGGACGTCCTCCAGGTCGTTGATCTCCGCCATGATCGGGTGGGTGGACGGCAGCTGGTCCTGCCGGTAGGCCCAGGTCTTCATCTGGTTGGCGAAGGTGGTCCAGGAGTGCGGCCACTTGGAGCTGGGGGCCTCGGCCTGGCAGACGGCCTCGGCGAAGGTCGCGAAGGACTCGTTGAGCCAGAGGTCGTTCCACCACTCCATGGTGACGAGGTCGCCGAACCACATGTGGGCGAGCTCGTGCAGGATCGTCGCGGCGCGCGCCTCGTACGCGGCGTCGGTGACCTTGGAGCGGAACACGTACTGGTCGCGCAGAGTGACGGCGCCCGCGTTCTCCATCGCGCCGGCGTTGAACTCCGGGACGAAGAGCTGGTCGTACTTGGGGAACGGGTACGGGAAGTCGAACTTCGCCTGGAAGTAGTCGAAGCCCTGCTTGGTGACCTCGAAGATCGCCTCGGCGTCGAGGAACTCGCGCAGCGAGGGGCGGCAGTACACGGCCAGCGGCACGCGCTGCTCGCCGTTCTCGTAGGTGTCGAAGACCCCGACGTACGGGCCGGCCACGAGCGCGGTGATGTAGCTGGAGATCCGGCCGGTGGGCTCGAACTCCCAGACCTGGGTGGGGCCTTCGCCGACCGGCTCGGGGGTGGGCGAGTTGGACACCACGACCCAGCCGGTGGGGGCCGTCACGGTGAACCTGAACGTGGCCTTGAGGTCGGGCTGTTCGAAGTTCGCGTAGACCCGGCGGGCGTCCGGCACCTCGAACTGGGTGTACAGGTAGGTCTCGCCGTCGACCGGGTCGACGAACCGGTGCAGGCCCTCGCCGGTGTTGCTGTAGGCGCAGTTCGCGACGACCCGCAGCTCGTTCTCCGCCGCCAGGCCGGGCAGCGGGATGCGGCTGTCGGCGAAGCTCGCCGGGTCGAGCGACGTGCCGTTGAGGGTGATCTCCTCGACGCCGGGGGCGACGAGGTCGATGAAGCTGTCGGCGCCGGGGGTCGTGGCGGAGAACCGGACCACGGTCGTGGACCGGAAGGTACCGCCCTCGCGGGCCGAGCCGAGGTCGAGCTCGATGTCGTACGCGTCCACCCGGATGAGGTCGGCCCGGGTACGGGCCTCGTCGCGGGTCAGGTTGGTGCCGGGCACTCGCTGCACTCCTTCGTCAGGCTGATGGACCGAATCCTCGCATGCCCGACGAGCGGCCCGGCCGGAAAATCCCGACCGGAGAACCCGGCCGGAAACCCGCCCGGAAATCCCGCCCCGAGAACCCGGCCCGAGAACCCAGCCCGAGAACCGGCCGGAGAACGGGGGCGGGGCGGGCCCGGGCCCACCGGCCCCGACCCGCCCCGCCCTCACTGCCCTCACCGACCGGAGTGCGTCACTTCCGCCACTTGGTCAGCGGACCGTCGGTGTTGGTGTACCGGCGGAACGCGTAGACCGCGTTGCCGTCGTCCGAGACGTAGTACACCGAGGTGCTCATGCTGATGTCGAACTTCCCGTTCGCGTTCGCGACGGTGCCGATGTCGGTCATCGAGCCGTCGGTCGGCGAGAGCGTCACCAGCCGGGACGGCTTGTCGTAGCCCTGCGAGACCAGGGCGCGGACCTTGCCGTCCTTGTCGGTGCCGGTGACCAGGCGGATGTCGCTGCCGCTGGCCGAACCGGGGCTGGCCGCCCACAGGCGCTTGCCGGTGTTCAGGTCGTAGGCGTTGATGGCCGGCTTGGTCGGGTTGACCTGGACGTACAGGGTGCTGCCGCTCACCACGTTGCGGGTGAAGGCGGTGTCCTGGCCGGACAGGCGCAGGCTGTCCGAGCCGGCCTCCTTGACGGACATCTGGTTGCCCGGCTTGTTGTCCTTGTCGAACGGCAGGATGTAGTCGCCGTTCGGGCCGTTGGTGATCACCAGGACCAGCGGCTTGTCCTGGACGACCGAGTCGACCTGCTCGATCGTGCCGGTCAGGGTGATCGGGCTGCTCGCCGCCTTGCCGGAGTCGGCGTTCACGATGACCAGCTGCGACTTCGGGCCGCTGGTCATGTAGCAGCGGTCGCTGATGGCGATCTGGCTGCCGGCCGCGCGGGCCCGCATGGTGCAGTCCTTGTCGCGGGGCTGGTACTGCCAGGCGGGCTGGCCGTTGGAGATGTTCAGCCCGGCCACCGCGTTGCCGCCGACGGCGACCACGTTGTCGGTGACGCTCAGGGTCGGCTGGGACAGCCGGTCGGCGGTGGCCTTGACGGTCCACAGCAGCTTGCCCGAGGTGAGGTCCACGGCGCCGATGGTGGAGCAGTCGTAGTCACCGGTGTTGAAGGCGACGGCGGCGACGTTCTTGGAGTTGGCCGTGTACGAGGCGCTGCACACCTCCTTGCTGCCGGACGGCACCGGGATGTTCCAGGCCTGCTTGCCGTCGACCAGGTTGTAGGCCTTGACGCCGTCGCTGTCGACGCGGACGGCGTACTTGTCGGTGCCCCAGATGCCCAGCAGCTGGTTGGTGGCATCGGTGTTGGAGGGCGTCGGGGCGTTCCAGGCGACGTTGAACGTGGCCTTGGTGCCGTCCGGCGCGGGCGCCGGAGCGACGGTGTTCCCGCCGTTGTCGCCGCCGACGGTGCTGGTGCCGCCCGAGTTCGCCACCGGGCCGGGGCCCGGGTCCGGCTTGGGGCTGGGCTTGAGCAGCACGACCAGCCCGATCACGATGGCGATCGCCAGCACACCGCCGATGATCCCGCCCCAGAGCATCACGGGGTTGCGCTGCTTCGGGGCCGCCGGCACCGGCGCACCGGGGTAGTAGCCCGGCTGCTGCTGGTAGTTGTACCCGCCGCCGTAGCCCTGCCCCGCGTCCGCCCCGGGGTAGCCCCCGCCGGGCGCCGGGTCGTACGGGCCGATCGGCGCACCCGCCGGAGGCTGGGCCGGCATCCCGGCGGCCGTCGGCGCGTACGCGGCGTAGTCGGCCCCACCCGCCGGGGGCTGGACCGGGGGCGCCGGGGGTGCCGGGGGCATCGGAGGCTGGGCCGGCGGCCCGCCCTGCCCCGGAACCGCCGAGCCGTCGAGCTGGGTCATCTGGTCCGCGACGGCGGCAGGATCCACACCGCCCGCCGGCCGCCCGAACGAAACGCCCCGATTGCCCTGCGGGCCGCTGCCGGATGCATCGCCTGCACCCGGCGTAGGGTGATCCCCTGCCATCTGATTCCCCGTCATGTCTGGATGCGTCCCCCTGCCGGTACCGACCGCGGCCCGGTGGGACGGGTGAGATTGGGCACCATGCTAGTGGCGGCCGGTTTTCGCCCGCTCCCAGGACCACCCGATCCGGGCCCCGCCTCCCCCCACCGCGCAACACCTTCACCCCCCGGCCACCCCGCCCCCACGCCCGGCCCGCCGCGGGCCCCGCACCCCGGCCCACCGCTAGCCCCGCGCCCCCGCCCGCCGCGGGCCCGCGCAGCGGCCCCCACCCGCCGGCCCCCGACCCGTACCCTTCAGGAGTTGAAGGGGACACCCGGCGGAGGGTTCCCCACCCTGGGAGGGTGGATCATGTCGACGGACACACCGGGCTCACAGTCGTCCCTGCACCGGGCGAACCTGGAACGGGTGCTCCGCGCGGTACGGATGGCCGGTTCGCTCACCCAGGCCGAGATCGCCCGCGGCACCGGCCTCTCCGCGGCCACCGTCTCCAACATCGTGCGGGAACTGAAGGAGAGCGGCACCGTCGTGGTCGCCGACACCTCCTCCGGCGGCCGCCGCGCCCGCAGCGTCTCGCTGAGCGGGGACGCGGGCATCGTGGTCGGCATCGACTTCGGCCACACCCACCTGCGGGTGGCCGTCGGCAACCTCGCCCACCGGGTGCTGGCCGAGGAGAGCGCCCCGATCGACGTGGACGTCTCGGCCGCGCAGGGCTTCGACCGCGCCGAGGCGATGGTGGCGCGCCTCCTCGCGCAGGCCGGCTTCCGTCCCGAGAAGGTGATCGGGGTGGGCCTCGGCGTGCCCGGCCCGATCGACGTGGAGACCGGTGCGCTGGGCTCGACCGCGATCCTGCCGGGCTGGACGGGCATCGCCCCGGGCCGGGAGCTGGCGGAGCGGCTCGGCATGCCGGTGCACGTGGACAACGACGCCAACCTGGGCGCGCTGGGCGAGTTGGTCTGGGGGGCCGGCCGCGGCCTGAGCGACCTCGCCTACATCAAGATCGCCAGCGGGGTCGGCGCCGGCCTGGTGGTCAACGGCCAGATCTACCGGGGTCCGGGCGGCACCGCGGGTGAGATCGGGCACATCACCCTGGACGAGGCGGGCCCGGTCTGCCGCTGCGGCAACCGGGGCTGCCTGGAGACCTTCGTCGGCTCCCGCTACCTGCTGTCGCTGCTCACCTCGACCCTCGGCCCGGACCTCACCCTGCCCCGGGTGGTGGAGCTGGCCCACCAGGGCGACCTGGGCTGCCGCCGGGTGATCGCCGACGCCGGGCGCCAGATCGGTACGGGCGTGGCGACCCTGTGCAACCTGCTCAACCCGCGCCGGGTGATCCTGGGCGGCGACCTCGCCGAGGCCGGTGAGCTGGTGCTGGCCCCGATCCGCGACTCGGTGGCCCGCTACGCGATCCCCAGCGCGGCCCGCCAGCTGTCGGTGGTCCCTGGCACCCTGGGCGGCCGGGCCGAGGTGCTGGGCGCGCTGGCCCTGGTGATGAGCGAGATGGGCGAGTCCGGGGCGCTCGGCCGGCACTGACCGCCTTCCCCCCGTTCACCCGTCCGGCCGCAACCGCCGGAGAACGTCCGTTCGTCAATGAGGATTGACCCGCGCCCCCCGACCGACCTCCGGGAATGGCGGTAACCGGTCGGTGGCACCGGGCGCGCCGCTCGGCGTCCGCGTAGCGGACATTAGACTCGACCGGTCGGTACCGGCCGCGACCACCGGCCTGCCGCCGGACCGGGCGGCGACGCCCGTCGGACCGTCCGTGGTCCGCGAACACTGAACGAGGAGGAACGGGTGGCCCTGCTGACCCGCATTCGGGGACCGCGCGATCTCGACCGGCTCACGCCCGGACAGCTGGCCGCACTGGCCCAGGAGGTCCGGACCTTCCTGGTGACCGAGGTCTCCAAGACGGGCGGCCACCTCGGACCCAACCTCGGGGTGGTGGAGCTGACCATCGCCCTGCACCGGGTCTTCGACTCCCCGCGCGACCGCATCCTCTTCGACACCGGCCACCAGAGCTACGTCCACAAGCTGCTCACCGGCCGCCAGGACTTCTCCCGGTTGAAGATGAGCGGTGGCCTGTCCGGCTACCCCTCGCGCGCCGAGTCCGAGCACGACGTGATCGAGAACTCGCACGCCTCCACGGTCCTCTCGTACGCGGACGGCCTGGCCAAGGCCAACAAGATCCAGGGCAAGGCGGACCCGGTCGTCGCCGTGATCGGTGACGGCGCGCTCACCGGCGGCATGGCCTGGGAGGCGCTGAACAACATCGCCGACGCCAAGGACCTGCCGGTCGTCATCGTCGTCAACGACAACGAGCGCTCCTACTCGCCGACCATCGGCGGCCTCGCCAACCACCTCGCCACCCTGCGCACCACCCAGGGCTACGAGCGCTTCCTGTCCTGGGGCAAGGACGCCCTGCAGCGCACCCCGGTGGTCGGCCAGCAGCTGTTCGAGACGCTGCACGGCGCCAAGAAGGGCCTCAAGGACTTCATCGCCCCGCAGGGCATGTTCGAGGACCTCGGCCTCAAGTACATCGGCCCGATCGACGGCCACGACCTGACCGCCCTGGAGTCGGCGCTGACCAAGGCGCGCGGCTTCGGCGGCCCGGTGATCGTGCACTGCCTCACCGAGAAGGGCCGCGGCTACCACGCCGCCGAGAACAACGACGAGGACCGCTTCCACGCCGTCGGCGTGATCCACCCGGACACCGGCCTGCCGGTCAAGAACTCGGGCAAGGACTGGACCTCGGTCTTCGGCGAGGAGATGGTCGCGCTCGGCCGCGAGCGCGAGGACATCGTGGCGATCACCGCCGCGATGCTCCACCCGGTCGGCCTGGCACCGTTCGCCAAGGAGTTCCCGGACCGCATCTTCGACGTCGGCATCGCCGAGCAGCACGCCGTCACCAGCGCCGCCGGCCTGGCCACCAACGGGCTGCACCCGGTCTTCGCGGTCTACGCGACCTTCCTGAACCGCGCCTTCGACCAGGTCCTGATGGACGTCGCGCTGCACAAGCTGGGCGTCACCTTCGTACTGGACCGGGCCGGCGTCACCGGCACGGACGGCGCCTCGCACAACGGCATGTGGGACATGTCGATCCTCCAGGTCGTCCCGGGCCTGCGGCTGGCCGCCCCGCGCGACGCCGACCAGGTCCGCGCCCAGCTGCGCGAGGCCGTCCAGGTCGAGGACGCCCCGACGGTGGTGCGCTACTCCAAGGGCTCGGTCGGTCCGGCCGTCGCCGCGGTCGGCCGGGTCGGCGGCATGGACGTGCTGCGCGCCGCCGGGGAGCCCTCCGGCGCCCACCGCGCGGACGTGCTGATCGTCTCGGTCGGCGCGATGGCCCCGACCAGCCTGGAGGTGGCCGACCTGCTGGCCGCCCGGGGCGTCACCGCCACCGTGGTGGACCCGCGCTGGGTCAAGCCGGTGGACGAGGCCCTGCCGGGCCTGGCCGCCGAGCACCGGGTGGTCGTCACGATCGAGGACAACGGCCGGGTGGGCGGCGTCGGCGCGGCCGTCGCGCAGGCACTGCGGGACGCGGACGTGGACGTGCCGGTGCGCGACTTCGGCATCCCGCAGGAGTTCCTGGACCACGCCAGCCGGAACGAGATCCTGGCCGAGATCGGCCTGACCGCCCCCGCCATCGCCGAGAAGGTGGGCGCCCTGGTCGCCAAGCTGGACGCGGCGCCGGTCGAGGCCTGAACCGCCCCCGGTGGAACGGGCCGGCCACCCGTCGCCCGTTCCGCCGACGCCCGATTGTCGTCTCTGCGTAACAGTTCGTCGCGGGACGAGCTGACAATCGCACTGAATGGCGGGACCGGCGCTCTCCGCGCCGTTCCCGCCCGGTAGGTTGTCAACCGTGCCCACCCCCACCCGCCCCCGCCTCGACGGACTGGTCGACCGCCTGCCCGCGCGCGCCCGTACCCACATCCGACAGGGGTACTGGACGAGGCTGGTGCCGCTGCTCACCCTGGTCGCGGTGGCCACCCACATCCCGTCCTTCGCCCGGCCCGTCTGGAGCCCGGACGAAGGCTTCCTGGCCACCCAGGCCCGGATGCTCGCGGACGGCGGGGTGCTCTACGACACCGTGGTGGACCGCAAGCCGCCGCTGCTGCCCTGGCTCTACCAGGCCTGCTTCGCCGTCTTCGGCTCCGCCTCGCTGTGGCCGCTGCGCACCCTCGCGGTGGCGGCCCACCTGGTCACCGCGATCCTGCTGGCCTCGATCGCCCGCGGCCGCTGGGGCAACCGGGCCGGGGCCGGCGCCGGACTGCTCTACCTGCTGGTCTCCATCGGGCTCTCCCCGGAGGACACCCAGGCGGCGACCTTCGAGGTCTTCATGCTGCCCGCGATGGTGGCCGCCTTCCGGTACGCCGAGCGCCGCCGCTGGCTGGCCGCGGGCATCGCGGTCGCGCTCTGCTCGCTGACCAAGCAGACCGGCGGCGCGGTGCTGCTGCCGGTGCTCTGGATGCTCCTCCAGGATGCCCGCCGACGCGGGGTGCGCTGGCCGCCCGCCCTGTTCAAGATCGGGTTCGGCTTCGCGGTGCCGATAGCGCTGGTGGCGGTCATCCTCACCAAGCCCAAGGGCTTCCTCTTCTGGGTGGTCACCGGCAGCGGCGACTACGCCTCCTTCGGCGGCGCCTGGCTGCAGATGCTCGGCCGGGCCTTCGGCAACCTCGGCATCCTGGCCGCGGCGGGCCTCGGCTTCCTGTTCCCGGTCGGCCGCCGGCTCTGGTTCAAGTACCGCCACCGCCCGCTGCCGGTGGCCGGCGAGGAGCACGGCTCGACCACCGACCTGTGGGTCTGGCTGCTCTCCTCGGCCGTCGCGGTCAGCGTGGGCTTCCACTTCTTCGGCCACTACTACCTCCAGCTGATGCCCCCGCTGGTGCTGCTGGGCACCGGGGCGGTCGCCACCTCGGCGATCCGCTGGAAGCCCGTCCTGGTGTACACCACGGTCGCCGCCACGGTCTTCTGGGGCCTGGCGCTGGCCTGGCCGGGGGAGCAGATGAGCCGCAACACCGAGGTCGCCACCGCGGTCGCCGCCCAGACCACCCCCAAGGACACCGTGCTGGTCTGGGGCATGCACCCCGAGCTGTACTGGCTGGCCGACCGCAAGCCCGCGAGCCGCTACCTGACCGCCGGCTTCCTCACCAACTACAGCGGCGGCAAGGACGGCAGCGGCAACGTCGGCGAGCAGTTCAGCGTCAACAACGCCTGGCAGACCTTCGACAAGGAACTCGCCAACGGCCTGCCCGAGGTCTTCGTGGACGACTCCGGCGTCGCCCCGTACCAGCCGGTGCTGGTCCCGCGGATCGAGAACCTGCTGGACACCCACTACGAGATGATCGGCGTCATCGGCGACACCGTCGTCTACCGCCTCAAGCACTGAGGCACCGCTCGAGCACCGAGGTACCGCCTCGAGCACCGAGGCCCGGCACCGCGTACGCGAGAGCCCCCGGCGACCAGGTCGCCGGGGGCTCCGCTCGTACCGCTACGCCTTACGCGGGCACCGAGGCCACGCCGGGGGCGAGGAACTTCTTGCCGGTCACCCGCTCCGAGACGCCCTCACGGTCCAGGTACGGGGTGATCCCGCCCAGGTGGAAGGGCCAGCCGGCGCCGGTGATCATGCAGAGGTCGATGTCCTGGGCCTCGCCGACGACACCCTCCTCCAGCATCAGGCCGATCTCCTGGGCCACGGCCTCCAGGGAGCGGTTCAGGACCTGCTCCTCGGTGAGCACCGAGTCGCCGAAGCTCAGCAGCTCCAGCACCTCGGGGTCGAGGACCTGCTTGCCGTCCACCCAGGTGTAGAAGCCGCGCTTGCCGGCCTTGACCACCTTGCCGAGGTTCTCGGAGACGGTGAACCGCTCCGGGAAGGCGCCGGCCAGGGTCTCCGAGACGTGCAGGGCGATGGCCGGGCCGACCAGCTCCAGCAGCACGATCGGGGACATCGGCAGGCCGAGCGGCTCGACGGCCTTCTCGACGCTGGCGATCGGGGTGCCCTCGTCGATGATGTTCTGGATCTCGCCCATGAAGCGGGTCAGGATCCGGTTCACCACGAACGCCGGGGCGTCCTTGCACAGCACCGAGGTCTTCTTGAGCTTCTTCGACACGGCGAAGGCGGTGGCCAGCGACGCGTCGTCGGTCTGCTCGCCGCGGACGATCTCCAGCAGCGGCAGGATCGCGACCGGGTTGAAGAAGTGGAAGCCGACGACCCGCTCGGGGTGCTGGAGCTTCGAGGCCATCTCGGTGACCGACAGCGAGGAGGTGTTGGTCGCCAGCACGCAGGTCGGCGAGACCACGGCCTCCAGGTCCGCGAAGACGGTCTGCTTGACGCCCATCTCCTCGAACACGGCCTCGATGACGAAGTCCGCGTCGCCGAAGGCCACGGCCTTGTCCAGCGAGCCGCTGACCAGGCCCTTGAGGCGGTTGGCCTTGTCCTGGCCGATCCGGCCCTTGCCGAGCAGCTTGTCGATCTCGGCGTGGACGTAGCCGACGCCCTTGTCGATGCGCTCCTGGTCGATGTCGGTGAGGACCACCGGCACCTCCAGACGGCGGGCGAACAGCAGCGCCAGCTGCGAGGCCATCAGGCCGGCGCCGACGATGCCGACCTTGGAGACCGGGCGGGCCAGCGACTTGTCCGGCGCACCGAACGGGCGCTTGGCCCGGCGCTGCACCAGGTTGAAGGCGTAGATGCCGCTGCGCAGCTCGCCGCTCATGATGAGGTCGGCCAGGGCCGCGTCCTCGGCGTCGAAGCCGGCCTGGAGGCTGGCCTTGTCGGCGAGGTCGGCGTCCTTGACGGCGGCGATGATGTCCAGCGCCTTGTACGCGGCCGGAGCGGCCCCGTGCACCTTGGCGTCGGCGACCATGCGGCCCCAGAGGACGGCGTCGTCCCAGGCCTTGCCGCGGTCGATCGCCTCGCGCTCGACGACCAGGTCGCCCTTGAGGACCTGGGCGGCCCACAGCAGCGACTGCTCCAGGAAGTCGGCCGGCTCGAAGATCGCGTCGGCGATCCCCAGCTCGAACACGTCCTTGCCCTTGAGCTGCTTGTTCTGGTTCATCGAGTTCTCGATGATGACCTTGACGGCCTTACCGGCACCGATCAGGTTCGGCAGGATGGTGCAGCCGCCCCAGCCGGGGACGAGGCCGAGGAAGACCTCGGGCAGCGAGAAGGCCGGAACGCCCGCGGACACCGTGCGGTAGTCGCAGTGCAGGCCGACCTCGACGCCGCCGCCCATGGCCGCGCCGTTGTAGAAGGCGAAGGTCGGGACGGGCAGCGCGGCGATCCGCTTGAAGACCTCGTGGCCGCCCTTGCCGATGGCCAGCGCGTCGGCGTGCTGCTTGAGCAGCTCGACGCCCTTGAGGTCGGCGCCGACGGCGAAGATGAACGGCTTGCCGGTGATCGCGGCGCCGACGATCCTGCCCTCGGCGGCCTCGGCCTCGACCTGGTCCAGCGCCTCGGACAGCTTGAGCAGCGAGCCCGGGCCGAAGGTGGTCGGCTTGGTGTGGTCGAAGCCGTTGTCCAGGGTGATCATGGCCAGCTTGCCGGCCTGCAGCGGCAGGTCCAGGTGGCGCACGTGCGCGGTCGTGACGACCTCGCCCGGGAACAGCTCGGCGCCCTGCTGGAGCAGCTCAGTGGTGTTGCTCATGCTCACTTACCACCCTCGAAGTGGGGGTTCTCCCAGATGATGGTGCCGCCCATGCCGAAGCCGATGCACATCGTGGTGAGGCCGTAGCGGACGTCCGGGCGCTGCTCGAAGCGGCGGGCCAGCTGGTTCATCAGGCGCACGCCCGAGGAGGCCAGCGGGTGGCCGAAGGCGATCGCGCCACCGAACGGGTTGACCCGCTCGTCGTCGTCCGCGATGCCGTAGTGGTCCAGGAAGGACAGCACCTGGACGGCGAAGGCCTCGTTGACCTCGAAGGCCTGGATGTCGTCGATGGTCAGACCGGCCTTGGCCAGCGCCTTCTCGGTGGCCGGCACCGGGCCGATGCCCATGACCTCGGGCTCGACGCCCGCGAAGGCGTAGGAGACCAGGCGCATCTTGACCGGGAGGCCGAGCTCCTCGGCGACGTCCTCGGCGGCCAGCAGCGAGGCGGTGGCACCGTCGTTCAGACCGGCCGAGTTGCCCGCGGTGATGTTGCCGTGCGGGCGGAACGGGGTCTTGAGGCCGGCCAGCGACTCCATCGTGGTGCCCGGGCGCATCGGCTCGTCCACGGTGGCCAGGCCCCAGCCGGTCTCGCCGACCTCGGGGTTGGTGTTGCGGATCGTGATCGGCACCAGGTCCGGCTGGATGTCGCCGTTGGCGTACGCCTTGGCGGCCTTCTCCTGGGAGCGCACGGCGTAGGCGTCGCAGCGCTCCTTGGTGATGTGCGGGAAGCGGTCGTGCAGGTTCTCCGCGGTCATGCCCATGAACAGGGCGGACTCGTCGACCAGCTTCTCCGAGACGAAGCGCGGGTTCGGGTCCACGCCCTCGCCCATCGGGTGGCGGCCCATGTGCTCCACGCCACCGGCCACGACCACGTCGTACGCGCCGAAGGCGATGCCGCCCGCGGTGGCGGTCACGGCGGTCAGGGCGCCGGCGCACATGCGGTCGATCGAGTAGCCGGGCACGGACTTCGGCAGGCCGGACAGCAGGGCGGCGGTGCGCCCGATGGTCAGACCCTGGTCGCCGATCTGCGTGGTGGCCGCGATGGCGACCTCGTCGATGCGCTCGACGGGCAGGCTCGGGTTACGGCGCACGAGTTCCCGGATGCACTTGACGACGAGGTCGTCGGCGCGGGTCTCGTGGTAGATGCCCTTCGGGCCGGCCTTGCCGAACGGGGTGCGGACGCCATCGACGAAGACGACGTCCCTCGCGGTACGAGGCACGGGGGCTCTCCTCCCAGGGACCAACATTTCGGGTGTGCAGGCTGCCGCCGGAAGATCCCGAGCGGCGCCGCGTCAGAAGCCATGCTACCGGTCGGTAACCAACCTGCCCAGGCCCCTCGGAGGGTTCTGACCATGTGTCCCGCGACACGTCCGGCACC
>NZ_JBHZCN010000117.1:0-27916 GCF_042755465.1 Kitasatospora sp. NPDC059160
AAGGGGCCTTCCGGCTGTCTGTGCGCCGCCAGGGACTCGAACCCCGGACCCGCTGATTAAGAGTCAGCTGCTCTAACCAACTGAGCTAGCGGCGCCTGCTGACAGAGAAAACTGTAGCAGCGGCCGGCGGTCGAGCCAAAATCGAATACCGGCCGCCCTCCGTTCACCCCCGGGTCACCAGGACCGGTTCGGCCACGGCGCCGGTACCGGGCTCGCGCGCCGCCCGCACACAGGCCCACAGCACCACCGAGGCCCCGGGCAGCCAGGGCTCCCGCTCCTCCGGGGCGACGATCCAGCGGCCGGTGCCCCGGCCGGGGGAGTCCGGGCCGTGCACCATCCGCTGCAACGGCGGGACGGTCACCGCGTCGCCCTTGCCGTGGCACAGCAGCGGCGGCACGTCCCGGGCCCACTCCTCCCAGGCCAGCAGCCGGCGCAGCCGGGGCGCGGTGCCGGGCCGGACGAACAGCAGGGTGCGCCCGCGGTAGGCCGCGACCGGGCCGCAGCCGGGGCCGGAGGCCCACAGCTCGTCCAGCACCCGGCGGCCGAACAGCGACGGCATGCTGATCACGTCGAAGGCCCGCCCGCAGGGCAGCACGGAGGGTGCCCACGGGCGGGCCTCCCACAAGGCGCGCATGCTGCGCGGGTACTCGCTGGCAGAGGCCAGCCAGGCCTCCCCGGCCACGGTGACGTACTCCACCGACTGGTGCGTCCAGATGTCCACGCCCAGCAGCCTGCGCCGTGCGCGCCCCCGGCGTGGTGGAAAGCCCCGTTCGCCGGACAGGGTGACGGGCGATCGCGTACCCTCCGCCGCTGGCATATGCCAGCGGCCGGGGAGGGTCTGCGGAAGGGGCCGGGGCGGGACGCGAGGGGCGGGGTTCGAGGGGCTGGGTTCGAGGGGCTGGGTCAGTCCTCGTGGCGGCGCGGCTGGATCAGGCCTCGGCCGTACTCGATCATCTTGGCCGCGTAGTCCGGGGTCCAGTCCGCGCGCTCGGCGACCTCGGTGTCCGACAGCGCGTCGAACCGGCGCGGGTCGGCCAGCTGTGCGGCGGCGACGGCCTGGAAGTCGGTGGCCCGCTCGGCGGCGGCCCGGAAGGCCAGGGCCAGCTCGGTGGAGCGGCGCAGCAGCTCGGCGGGGTCGTCGATCGACTCCAGGTCGAAGAATCGTTCCGGCTCCGGTTCGGCAGCCTGCGGCTCGAACAGGAGCTGCGCGGGGCGCAGGCGCCTGGTGGGCTCGGGCGTCTCGGCGGGGGAGTCGGGCATGGACGGACACCTCCGGGGTCTCGGTGAGGGAGGGCGGCGGGCTGCTCCGGGCCGCGCCGCCCGGTCGTGGCCGTCGTCCATTGTCTCGCGGCGGCGGCCGGTAGCGGAACGGTGCGCGTGCAGGCGCTATTCCCGGGCGCGCGCCGGGGCGGTGACCCGGGCGCCGCGCTTCCAGGTCGCATGCGAACCGGTTGTACCGGGTACGGCGGCCGCCCGGCGGGCCGGGAAGCACCCGCCGAGCGGCGGCCGTCGAGCAGCACCGTCCACCGAACCGGGAGTACCCCATGCGCACACTGTCCACCGGCCTCCTGCTGGCCGCCGCCGTCCTCGTCCCCGCCGTCCTCGTCCCCGCCGCCCCGGCCGCCGCGGCGGAGACGGCGAAGGTCGTCACCGGGCCGCCCAGCAGCCCGGGCGGCACCTCCACGGCCACCTGCCCGAACGGCACCCACCTGACCGGCGGCGGCTACCGGCTCCAGCCCGATGCCGACGGCCCGGTGCGCGCCAGCGGGCCGACCGCCGACGCCACCGGCTGGAGCGCCCAGGCCGCGCACGGGTCCGTGGTGGCCTTCGCGGTCTGCGAGACCGAGGACTGACCGTCCACGACCGTCCACGACCGGCTACCTCAGCCGGACCCGGTGGCCGCCGAGGTGCTGGAGGACCTGGTGGTTGGCCTCCCAGCCGTCCGGGAAGGCCACCGGGACCCCGAGCTGGACCGGCTCGGTCGACGGGTGCTCGTCCAGCAGTTCGGCGATCCCGGCCCGGGCGACCACGATGCACGCGTGCCGGTGCCGGGAGGCGAGCACGCAGAGCCGGCCGGTCTCCAGGTGGAAGGCGGTCGCGTCGGGGCGCCCGGAGAGCGGGTGCAGCACCACGGTGACGTCGTACTCCCGGCCCTGCAACCGGTTCGCGGTGTCCACCGTGACGGCCGGCCCGACCGTGCCGTCCACCGGGACGCCCACCTTGAGCAGGGCCGCCCGGACCGCCGCCGCCTGGTCCCGGTGCGCCGTGCCGACGGCGATCCGGTCCGGGGTGAGCGGCGCCTCGCCCTGCTCGGAGCGGGCGGTCAGCCCGCGCTCCAGCAGTCGCCGCACGGCCGCCGCGACGGCCGCCACCGCCTGCGGGTCGGTCCGCACGGTGTGCCGGGCGGGCAGCTCCAGCAGCGCCCAGCCGTGCTCGGCCGCCCGGTCGATCACCGCGTCCAGCGCCGAGCCGTCCGGGCGGACGGCCGGGGTCAGCCCGCGGTCGTCCGGGCCGGTGCCGGAGCGGAACGGCGTGTACGGGTAGAACGCCCGGGAGATCAGCGGCGCCGCGCTGGCCGGCAGCCGCCAGGAGACCGGCAGCCGGTGCGGCTCGATCTGCGGGTTGTGCGCCAGCATCGTCACCACCGCGCTGCTGGAGGGGTCGTAGGACAGGCCCGCCCACTGCTCGGTGCCGACCACGGTGAACGGGTCCAGCTGGCCCGGGTCACCGACGAACAGCGCGCGCTCGAACAGTCGGGCCACCGCCAGCAGGGCGTCCGAGCGCATCTGGTACGCCTCGTCGACGATCGCGTGCCGCCACGGCGCCTCGGCCCGCACCCACTGCCACTTCGCGGCGGTGGAGATCACCACGTCGTGCTCGACCAGGTCGGCGACCTTGTCGGAGGGCGTGACATTGGCGTGCCGGAGCACCTCCGGGCCGGGGCGGGAGTCCGCCGCGTGCAGTCGGCCGATCGTCAAGTCCGGTGCCTTCTCGGCCAGTCGGCCGACCAGGTCGTCCACCTGGCCGTTCGTCTGGGCGACGACCATCAGCCGCTCGCCGGCCGCCACCAGCTCCCGGGCCGCCCGCACCACCAGGGTCGACTTCCCGGCACCGGGCGGGGAGTCCACCACCACGCCGCGCGGCGCGCCGACCGCGGGGTGGACGGTGGCCGCCAGGATCCGGGCCACGGCGGCGTCGGCGGCCGCCCCCGGGGACTGCGCGTCGATCGGTTCGGCCATCACTCCCACTCCTCGACGGCGACAGCGGCGGTGGCGGACGGTGCGGTGGACGGCGGGGCCGGGGCGGCGCCCGGCGGGCCGCCGTGGGTCCACGGGGTGTCGTCCGGTTCGGGCAGCGGCGCGGACTGGCGGACCGTCAGCTCGAACAGGGTGAAGGTGACCGGTTCGCCGGGCTCGGGCAGGCTGCCCGGCTCCGGCTCCTTCTTGCGGCCCATGCCGGACAGCACCCGCAGTGTGATGGTGCCCTCGGCCGGGTCGACCGCCACGATCCGCGCCTTCTGCGCCGTAGGGCCGTGCACCCGGTGCGCCTCCCGGCCGAGGTCGGCGTGCGGGCGGTCGGTGGTGCGCAGGGTGACCAGCGGGCGCGGCTTGGGGGAGCGGCCGGTGGTGTCGTAGTCCGGCACCACCTCCGTCACCACCCCGCTGAACGCCTCGCCGGACAGCCGGTGTTCGGCCATCGCCAGCGGGTCGTCCAGGGCCTCCTGGACGTCCAGCCGGGCCTGCTCGCGCTCGCGCTGGGCGAGTTTGCGGGCCGCGGTGACGGCGTCGTCCTGCCGGGGCTGCGGGGGCTCGCCGGCCGCCAGGCGGTCCCGGTGGCCGGTGTAGGACCAGCGGTCGCCGGTCCAGCGCTCCTCCAGGTGGCCGGCCGGCGGCAGGGCGCGCAGCAGGTCCAGGCCCCGCCAGACGTCCCGCCAGGTCGGGAGGAGGACGGCGGACAGCGCCCGCTCCAGCTGTTCGACCGCCGCGCGGACGGCCGCCCGGGCGCGCTCGGCGGCGGCCTCGTCGCGCTGCTCGGTGCTGTGCTGCAGCGCGTTGACGGCCGCGTCGTAGCGGGCGATCGCCGGGGCCAGCACCCCTTCGTCGAAGGCCGGGTCGGTGGCCGGACCGGCCGGCGGGTGCACGAGTTGGCCGTGCTCGTCGCGGGCGGACTCGGCCAGTTCGGCCGCCCTGGCCCCGGTCAGCCCCGGCGGCGGAGCGTGCCAGGCCAGCCGGGCCGCCAGGTGCTGGTCCTCCAGGTGGCTCTGGCCGGTGGCCCAGTGCCGGGCGAGCAGGCCGGTCATCGGCAGCAGCAGGCTGGAACCGGGCACCTGGGCGCGGTCGGTGAGGTGGGTCAGCCAGCGGCCGAGCAGCGGCACCCGCAGCGGTGCCGGGTGGGGGCCCGGGTCGGCGTCCTCGGCGGTGCGGCGGAAGCGGGTGGAGCGGCCGATCAGGGCGAGGTGGTGCACGCCCCCGCCGTTGGGCACGATCAGCTGCGGCGCGTCCGTGCACAACTCCCGGAACACCTGGGTCTTCTCGCCGCTCTCCGGGTCCTTCTCGGAGCCCTCGATCTGTTCGACGTCCGTGCCGAAGGACTCCAGGTAGGGCAGCAGGTCGGCGGCGAGCGCGGCCAGGTAGTCGAACCGGAGCGTGCGGTTGAGCGGCTGCGGCACCAGGTGCAGCCGGGGCGCGTCCCGGTTGGTGCCCAGCAGGGCGGCCAGCGGCGCGCCGGCCTCACCGGCGGCGGTCAGCGGGACGACCACCATCGGGCGCTCCGACAGGTGCCGGTGCCGGACGGTGGCCAGCGGCTCGGCCTGCCCGCTGCGGACGGCCTCCAGCCGGGCGAGGGTGGTCAGCAGGCTCATGCGGTCCCGCCCAGGGCTTCCGCGCGCAGGGCGGCGGCGTAGGCCAGGCGTGCGGCCGCCTCGTGCGCGCCGTCGCCGTCCTCGCCGTCCCCGTCCCCGTCCCCGTTCCTGTCCTCGCTGGCCTCGCCGTCCTCGCCGTTCGAGCCCCCGGCGCCGGCCGCGGCGGCCAGGGCCTCGGTGACCGTCCGGAGGTCGCCCAGCTCGCCGCGCACGCCCCGGCCGAGCTGCTCGACCCGGTCGTCGCAGCGGGCCCGGGCGCGGCAGTGGAAGCCGAGTTCGCAGGTGGAGAGGCAGTCCGGGCTGTAGGCGGCGGGCACCGCCTCGACCGAGGCGGTCAGCTGTTCGGTGCTGCGGGCCGGGGCGCCGTCCTGGTCGGCGGCCAGGTCGAAGTCGGTGCCGGGCGGCAGCGCCTCCAGCAGCCGGCCGATGCCCGTCATCCGGCTCAACTGGCGGCGGGTGGTGGCCAGCTCGCGGCGGACGTCGACGGCGACCGCGGTCGGCCGGTTGCCGAAGTCCTTCGGGCAGACCAGCAGCACGGTGGTGCGGGGGCTGCCCGGCAGCCGCTGCTCGGTGTACGGGTCGTCGGCGAGCGGCAGCCCGGCGGCCGCGGCGGCGGCGTGCTGGAGCGCCAGCACGTACACGGCGGCCTGGCGGGCGGCGGCGCCGACCTTGGCCGGGTCCGCACTGCCGTCCAGCACCGGGAAGGACTTGATCTCGACCACCGTGCACCGCCCGCCGTGCACCACCAGGGCGTCCGGTTCCAGGTAGGCGTTGCTGCCGGCGACGGCGAGCCGCAGCATCGGGTGGTCCAGCAGCGTCCAGGCGTCCGGGTCGGCGGCGGCCCGGGCCAGCGCCTCGGCCGTCCGGTCGGCGCGGACGGCCGGGCCGGAGCGGTGCAGCAGGTCCGGGACCAGCAGCGGGGTGCGGTCGTCCGCGGGGACGCCGAGGTGGGCGCGGAGCGGCTCCAGCAGGGCGGCGTGGTCGTCCGCCTTCAGCCGGGACTCGAAGACCAGGCCGCGGGCGATCGCGAACGGGGACTGCCCGAAGGGGGCGGGGCGGCCGAGCCGGGCGGCCAGCACCGACTTGTCCACTCCGGCCGCGTCCAGGACGGCGCGGCGGTGGCAGCCCGGATTGGCGGCCAGGGCGGCGAGGGAGCGGGCGTTCAGACTGCGCTGCGGGGCCGGTCCGCGCAGCTCGGCGAGCCGCAGGGCGAGCGGCTCAGCGGGCCCGCCGAGCGGGACGTTCGTCGAGACGTTCATGGTGCGGCCCAGTGTCGCATCCGGGTCCGACAACGCGGTGCGGACCGGGCGGCCGGGGCCCGCGATCGTGGCCGCCGTGCCGGTGGGGGATCATGGAGCCCGGTGCTCAAGGGTGAGACCGACCGTTGACCGCCCCGTTGCGAGGAGCCTGCCATGCCCGCCCGAATCGTGCTGGTCCGCCACGGTGAGACCGAGTGGTCGGCCACCGGCCGTCACACCGGCCGCACCGACATCCCGCTGACCGAGGAGGGCCGGGCGATGGCCCGGGCGCTCGGCGCCCGACTCGCCGAGGCCCCCTGGAACGGCCTGCCGGACGCGCTCGTCTACACCAGCCCGCTCGGCCGCGCGAAGGAGACCTGCGCGCTGGCCGGCTTCGGCGACCGCGCGGTCGACCGCCCCGAACTGCTGGAGTGGGACTACGGGCAGTACGAGGGCCGCACCGGCGCCGACATCCGGGCCACCGACCACCCCGGCTGGCTGATCTGGCGCGACGGCGTGCCCGGCGGCGAGAAGCTCTCCGACGTCGCCGCCCGGGTGGACGCCTTCCTGGCCGGACTCAACGAGGAGCACGGCGTCCCGGAGTCGGACACCACCGAGATGCACTGCGCCGACCGGGACGTCGTCCTGTTCGCGCACGGCCACCTGCTGCGCATCCTGGCCGCCCGCTGGCTGGGCCTGCCGCCCGAGTTCGCCCAGCGGTTCAAGCTCGGTACGGCGGCGCTGTGCGTGCTGTCCTGGGAGTACGGCGCCCCGGCGGTGGAGGTCTGGAACGACCTGTCCCACCTGGAGGGGCTGAACGCGGGCCACTGAGGCCGGTGGTGACGACCCGTCACGGCGGTCGTCGGTCCGCTCAGGCCGCCGCGGCCCGGTCGTAGCCGATCAGGAAGCGGCGGACCTCGGCGACCGAGGCGTGCTGCCGCAGCCGCCCCGCGGTGTCCGCCAGCATGCTGCGGATCCGGGCCGAGCGGACCTCGCCGAACAGTGCGACGGCGGCCGAGCCGTGGTGCGCCGCCCCCGTCAAGTCCCCCCGGCCCAGCCGGTCGTGGGCCAGTTCGGCGGTGTACAGCACCCGGTTGCGGACGAAGTGCGGCTCCTGGAGCGCTATGGCCAGCGCGGCCTGCTCGCTGGCCCGGTCCCAGTCCTCCAGGGCGGACCAGCACTGCGACTGCAGCCCGGCGATCTCCGCCTCGCCGAAGAAGGACATCCACTCCGGGTCGGTCTCCGACGGCCCCCGGTCGAACAGCGCGTAGGCCCGGCCGATCGCGCGTTCGCAGGCGGAACGGTCCCGCAGCACGGCCCAGGCGCCGGCCTCGCGCATGGCGAGCAGGGCGAGCAGCCGGGCGGAGTCCACCTCCCGGGCGGCGGACTGCCCGGCCTGTGCGGCGCGCAGCGCCTCGCGCGGGCGTCCGGCGTCCCGGGCGAGGAAGGCGCTGTTGCAGAAGACGTGCGCCTCCAGGGCGGAGTCCCCGGCCATCCGGGCGGTGGCGAGCGCCTCGGCGTAGAACGAGCGGGCGTCCGCCAGCCGGTTCGAGTCGTGTGCCAACCAGCCCACCGAGATGGCCAGTTCACCGGCCCCGGCCTGGAGCCGGCGCTCGGTCTCGGCGCTGTACTCGCCCTCGTTGAGCAGGACGTAGGCGGTGCGCAGGGACTGTCCGGCGAGTTCGTACAGGGCGTCCGCGCCGTGGGCGTCGTCGGCCAGTCTGATGTCCCGGACGGCCTGTTCGACGCCGAACACCTCGGCGGCGCCGACCTTGCGCAGCGGCGGCACCGGCCCGGGGCGCCCGAACACCACCGGATCGGCGCCGTGCAGTGCGGGCGCGGTGAACTCCGCACCGGGGAAGGCGGATCGGCCGGGCGCCGGGCCGAAGCCGGGGCCGGTGGCGGTGACGGCAGGGGCGACCGGGCCGGCGGCGGCCGGCCGGTCGATGCCGATCACGGTGGCCAGCGCGGTGGTGCCGCCGGCCAGGAACGTACGGCGACGCACGTCGTCGTTCTCCTCGTCGAGATAGGGCGATCCATCGGGCCCCCTGGGCACCGCGCCGGCCATCGGCCACGGGGGCCCGTCCGGAGCGGTCGGATCCGCGTACGGCGAGGCAGCGTACGGGAGTTGAGTGGAGAGTGGTGAGCGCGGGGCGGGCAGGGGCGGGAACGGTGGATGGACCGGGAGGTGGAGCGCGGCCGCCCCGGCGGACGCCCCGCCGCCGTTCGCCGAGCGGCGGCGGACGGCGGTGCGGGGGGCGAAGCCGAGGTCGGTGAGCGTGCATCCCGGCCACATGTGCCGGAACACCCGCTCGTAGGCGTAGTTGGGGCAGCGGATCTCACCGGACTCGACCCGTCCGACGTAGCGGGCGTCGCAGGACACGTGCTCGCCGATCTCGCGGGCGGCGCGGCGGACGGCCGTGGCGAACTCGCCCGGTGAGCGGTCGCCGCGCAGTGCGCGCATCACGGTGTTGGGGGACGGTCGGTTCGGCTCGGCCGGTGGGGTGGCTGCCATGGCGCCGAGAGTACTCGGAGTCACCGGTCGGACACATTCGGTTGGTGCGACATCTCCGGTCAATCCGGTGCAAAGCGGGCATTGTTGTCGGATATCCGCCATGAAATGCCATGCCTTGCTGTAATGCGCCCCGTGGCCTCCGGCGGTCCCGCGGCGTTGTCCTGATACGTGGAAGCCCAGGCCGTCCCCCCGGCCCGTCCCCGCCCCGCGGCCCCACACCCGGCGGCAGGGCTTCCGAACCGACGAGGTACAGGAGGGCCCATGATGGCCACCGGACTGCCGCAGCACCGACCCGTCGCCGGGGGCGTGCTCGCCGCCGCCGTCCCCGCCCTGCTCCCCGACCCCGCCGACGACCGGTTCCCCGGCCGGGGCCCGGTCGAGGGCGGCCGGGGCTCCTGCGGCGGACTGCGCCGGGACGCCGTCGTCCCGGCCGAGGACACCCTCCTCACCGGCTGCGACACGGTGACGGTCGCCCTGCGGCACGGCCTGGAGGCCGTCGACATCCTCAGGCTGCGCCGCGCCTGCGGGGCCGTCCTGCAGAGCCGCAACGGCAGCACCGTCTCCTTCCTCGTCCCGGCCGGCACCTGGGAGACCTGGCACCTGCCCGGCAGCTCCTGTACGGCCGGCGCCCTGGTGCCCGGCGCCACCGACCCGCGCTGGGTGATCCCGCCCACCGGAACCGGCCGCGCCACCCGCCCCACCGACGCCTGGGTGCTCCGCTCCGCCCTCTGCGAGGCCGCCTGCACGCTCACCGCGGGCGGCCTCGGCCCGTTCTAGCGGGCGTGCCGCGCGGATCAGGCCGGGCCCGTACGCCTCCGACCGGATCCCCGTGGCACGCCCCCGGACCAGGGGGCGCCCGCTCGGCGGTGACCTGCCCGGACACCTGCCTCTGTCGCTGTCCGGCGACTCCCGGCTCCTGTCGCCGTCCGGCGACTCCCGGCCCGTGTCGCCGTCCGGCGATAATGGCCTCCATGGGACGAAGCAACAGGGCCGCGCGAAGCCCCGAACCGGAGCTCGCCACCGGCGCGGACGGCCGTACCCACGCCCAGGGGCCGCTGACCCGCCAGGTCGGCTCCGGCCTGGCCGAACTGCGCCCCGACCGCGACCGCCCGCACGCCTGGACGCTGCTGGTGGACGGCGCCCCGCAGTCCCTGGTCGACCTCGCCGACCCCACCCACCTGGGCTTCGAGTACCAGCGCCGGCTCGGCCACCTGATCGACCTGGTCGCGCCGCCCGGCCGCCCGCTGACCGTCCTGCACCTGGGCGGCGGCGCGCTCACCCTGGCCCGCTACGCGGCCGCCACCCGGCCGCGCTCACGCCAGCAGGTCGCCGAGATCGACACCGCGCTCACCGAACTCGTCCGCGCCGAACTCCCCCTGGAGCGCGGCTGGCAGATCAAGGTCCGTGGCGGGGACGCCCGCGACGTGCTGGAACGCACCCCCGAGGGCAGCGTCGACCTGGTCATCACCGATGTCTTCTCCGGCGCCCGCACCCCGGCCCACTGCACCACCGTCGAGTTCACCACCCTCGCGGCCCGTGCCCTCGCCCCCGGCGGCTGGTACGCCGCCAACATCGCCGACGGCGGCGCGCTGCCCTTCGCCCGCTCCCAGGTCGCGACCCTCGGCGCGGTCTTCCCCGAGCTGGCCCTGACCGCCGACCCGGCCGTGCTGCGCGGCAAGCGCTTCGGGAACCTCATCCTGGCCGCCGCCCACACCCCGCTCCCGATCGCCGACCTGACCCGCCGGGTCGCCTCCGACGCCTCCCTCGGCCGGGTCGAACACGGCCGCGCCCTGGCCGACTTCACGGCCGGCGCCACCCCTGCCACGGACGCCACCGCTGCGCCCTCCCCGGCGCCGCCGCCGGGCGTCTTCCGCTGACGGTGCCGGTGCCGGTGTCCTCCGGTGCCGGTGTCCTCCGGTGCCGTCCGTCGTGCGGTAAATCCGTTGGTGTGCGGTCCGGTTGCGGCGCACACTGGCCGCAGCCGGACCGCTGTCGACGCGAGGGGGCCGCATGCGCATCCGATCCGCCCGCCCGGACGAGGCGGAGCTGCTCACCGCCATCGCCCTGCGGGCCAAGGCGTACTGGGGTTACGACGAGGCCTTCATGGCCGCCTGCCGGGAGGAGTTGACCCTGGACGCGGCCGCCGTCGAACGGGCGTCGACGCTGGTGGCCGAGGAGGGCGGCCGGGTGCTGGGGTTCGCCGCGTTGAACGGCGCCCCGCCGTCCGGCGAGCTGGACCTGCTCTACGTGGAGCCGGACCGGATCGGCCGCGGCGTCGGCCGGGCCCTGTTCGAGGAGGTCCGCGACCGGGCCCGGGCCCTCGGCCTGCGCCGCTTCACCGTCGACGCCGACCCGAACGCCGAGCCCTTCTACCTGGCGATGGGCGCCGTCCGGATCGGCAGTACGCCGTCCGGCTCGATACCCGGGCGTGAACTCCCGCTGCTGGCGGTGGAGCTGGGGCCCTGAGCCCTGACTCTTGACCCCTGACCTCTGGGCCCTGACCTCTGAACCCTGAGCCCGCGCGGCCGGGGGCGGCTCAGTGCCCGCGCGGCAGGCCGCGGTGCTTGAACATCGCCGCGCCGGTGAGCAGCAGTCCGGCGGCGATGGGGGCCAGTACGGCGGTCGCGGTGGCGGTGCCGTCCTCCGCGGCGGTCACGGTCGCGGTGTCGGCGAGGGCGAGGGCCTCGGGCGTCCCGGTGCCCGCGGGGGCGGTCGGGGTCGCGGCGGGGGTCGCCGTACCGGCCGTTCCTGCGGGTGCCGTCGAGCCCGGCCCCTCGTGCGCCGCGGCTTCCCGGACGAGGGGTGTCCCCACCGCCCCGGCCGTTCCGGGCCGGTCCGGCGCGTTCGGGTCGTCGGCGCCGGTGGTGCGGCCGGACCGGGGGCGGGGGGCGACCGGCAGTGCGGCCGGTTCGCCCTCGCGGGAGGCGCGGGTCCCGGTGGGGCGGTCCTGGGCGGGGACACCGCCGAGCAGACCGGAGGCGAGGGCGAAGGCGTCGGGGACGGCAGTGCCCTGGCCGGGCAGCGGCAGCCCGCCGGCCCGGATGCGCTCCTGGAGGACACCGTCGACCACCCCCGCGGCCCCGTCGGTCGGGCTGCCCGCCGGCTCGCCGCCGGTCCGGGCGCCGCCGGTCCGTTCACCGTCGGCCGGTTCGCCGCCGCTCGGTTCGCCGACCGGACCGGGGGAGCGGCCGGGGTCCGCGCCGCCGTGCTGCCCCGGCCCGACCGGGCGGACGGCTGACGGCCCGTCGAGCGCGGGCCCGCCGTGCGCGGCCCGGCGGACGGCCGGCCGGGGCTGCTCCGAGGGGGGTCCGGCGGTGGCCGCGTACGCGCCGGGGGCGCCGACGCCCCAGAGCTGGGCGAGCAGGGCCCCGCCGGCGGCGACGGTGCGCGGGCGGGGCAACCACCGGGCGGCCGCTCGCCGTGCTCCGGCGACGCCGCGGGCGGCGGGTTCCTGGGGCTCGGTCGCGTGATTGGCTCGCACGTGAGTTGAGAACGAGCGGGCGGGCGGTGAGGTCACGGCCGCCGTCACGGACAGTCATCGCGCAGGTGGCCCCGGGGCGCTGTCCCCCGGGGCCACCGGCCGCGCGGCGGTCAGGAGTTGGGACGCAGGGTCCAGGTGACCGTCATCACACCGGTGACGGCGCCGTCGGCGCGGGTGATCTCGACGGTGACCGGGAACTCGGGGCGGCCGCCGGCGTCCAGCTCGGCGACCACCTCGGCGGCCGGGCGGCCGAGCACGGCGGTGGCGGTGACCTCGCCCATCGCCAGCTTCTTGTAGGCGATCTCGGCGTTCACGGCGAGCGGCACGGCCCGGGAGAGCTGGTCCCCGAAGGCGGCCAGCACGATGCAGCCGCTGGCGGACTCGGCGAGGGTGAACATCGCGCCGGCGTGCGGGCCGCCGACGTGGTTGTGGTACGCGGGCTGGTCGGGCAGCCGGAGCACGGCGCGGTCCGGGGTGGTCTCCAGGTACTCGAGCTTGAGGGTGTGCGCCATCGGCACGGTGGCGTCGAGCATCTGGCCGATCGAAGGAGTGGTCATGGCGACGATGTTACTAGCCGGTAGCTTGTTGCGGCAGGGGCGGACCGGAAAACCCGGACCGCCGGGCACAACTGAACCCACGCCCGATCGGAGAACGCGAGACGATGCGAGAACGCGAAAACGCCCGAGGGGCCGATCTCTTGAAGAGATCGGCCCCTCGGGCTCTGGGGTGAGTAACGGGACTCGAACCCGCGGCCACCTGGACCACAACCAGGTGCTCTACCAACTGAGCTATACCCACCATCTGTCCGGTCCGTTCCCGCTTCCGCGTTCCCGTTCCGACAGGAAGAACTGTACAGGATCCGAGAGGGTGCTCGCGCCGGGGTTCCGTCCCGGCCGACGGCGGCACCCCCTCCGACCCCGCGACGACCCGGTCAGTCGGTCGCGGCCCGGTACTTCTCCGCGATCCCGCGCGCCGTCTCGGCGTCCGGGCCGGGCTGCGGCACGAACACCGCCTCGCGGTAGTAGCGCAGTTCGTCGATGCTCTCCCGGATGTCCGCGAGCGCCCGGTGGTTCCCGCCCTTCGGCGGGCTGTTGTAGTACGCCTTCGGGTACCAGCGGCGGGCCAGCTCCTTGATCGAGGAGACGTCCACGATCCGGTAGTGCAGGTGCTTCTCCAGGGCCGGCATGTCCCGGGCCAGGAAGCCGCGGTCGGTGGCCACCGAGTTGCCGCACAGCGGCGTCTTCCCGGCCTCCGGCACGTGCTCGCGCACGTACGCCAGGACCCGCTCCTCGGCCTCGGCCAGGGTCACGCCCTGCTCCAGCTCCTCCAGCAGGCCGGAGGAGGTGTGCATCGCGCGCACCACCTCCGGCATGTTCGCCAGGGCCTCCGCCGGGGGGCGGATGATGACGTCCACGCCCTCGCCGAGGATGTTCAGCTCGGAGTCCGTCACCAGCACCGCGACCTCGACCAGGGCGTCCCGGTCGAGGTCGAGGCCGGTCATTTCACAGTCGATCCATACCAAACGGTCATTCACGCAACTCACCCTACGGCGCGATCACGCGCCGCGGGGACCGGAGGAGCCGACCGGGGTGCCGGAGCGCAGCCGTCGGCCTGGTGTTCCTCCGCCCCGTCGTGCGTGCCGGGGCCGTCCGGGCGCTCGCCCTCCCGGCCGGTGCGGACCGGGTGGCCCTCCCGCCCGGGGCGTGCCTCGCGCGCCGCCCGTGCCCCGTCCGCCGCGGTCACCCGGGCGCCCGGTGCGCGGACCTGGGGAGCCCGCGCCTGCCGGCCCCGGAGCTCACCCGCCCCGGTCGTCGGCTGACCGGCGGCACCCGTCGGAACCCGGCCGCCCGGGGCACCGTGCGCCCGTCCGGCCGCGCCCGGCTCGTCACCGGGGCGCCCGTCCGCGCTGCGGTGCCCCTGGCCCTGACCGCGCGCCCCCGGCTGGGGGTGGCCGTCCTCGGCCGCCGCGTGCTCGGCGGTGCGCGGCGGACGCCCCGCACCCGGACCGGCCTGCGGCGGCACCAGCGGCGACCGCACCGGACCGCGCGCCGCACCCTGCTGCCCGGGGTGCGGCTGCTGCGCGGCCTGCTGGTGCGGGTACGGCTGGCCCGCCCGGCCGTGGAAGCCCTGGGCGGCCGGCGTCCCGGCCTGCCCCGGACCGTACGGACCGGCCTGTCCGTGCGGCACCTGCTGTCCGTGACCGACCGGCTGCCCGTGCTGGCCCGGCTGGCCGGCCTGCCCCTGGGCGCCCGGACCGGCCGGGTACGGGTGGCCCTGCGGCCCGCCGTGCCCCGCGCCGCCGAACAGCCCGCCGCCCGCCGCGGCCGCCGCGTGCGACAGGGCGCCGGGCAGCCGGATGTCGGCCGCCGGGGTCGGCGTCTGCTGCCCGGGGCGGCGCGCCCGGTAGCTGGTCCGGTACGCGGCCGGGGAGACCCCGAGCTGACGGCGGAAGTGCCCGCGCAGCGCGACCGGCGACCGGAACCCGCACCGGCGCGCCACGTCGTCCACCGACAGCTCCGACGTCTCCAGCAGCCGCTGTGCCTGGAGCACCCGCTGGGTGATCAGCCACTGCAGTGGCGCACTGCCGGTGAGCGTGCGGAAACGGCGGTCGAAGGTGCGCCGGCTCATGTAGGCACGGGCCGCCAGCACCTCGACGTCGAACTGCTGGTTGAGGTTCTCCAGCGCCCAGGTGACGACCTCGGCCAACGGGTCGTTGCCGATCTCCTCCGGTAAAGACTGATCGATGTACTGGGCCTGTCCTCCGCCGCTGCGGCGACTGGGCACCACCAGGCGGCGGGCCAGCGCGTTGGCGGCCTCGGCGCCGTGGTCGCTGCGCACCACGTGCAGGCACAGGTCGATGCCGGCGGCGGTGCCGGCCGAGGTCAGCACGTCGCCGTCGTCCACGAACAGCTCCCGCGGGTCCACGTGCACCCGCGGGTACCGCTTGGCCAGGGTCGGCGCGTACATCCAGTGGGTGGTCGCCGGGCGGCCGTCCAGCAGGCCGGCTGCGGCGAGCACGAACGCACCGGTGCAGAGGCCGATGATCCGCGCGCCCTCGTGGTGGGCCTTGCGCAGGGCGGTGATCGCCTCGACCGGGGGCGGCTGGGAGATCGAGCGCCAGGCCGGTACGACGATCGTGCCGGCCCGGGCGAGCGCCTCCAGCCCGTACGGAGCGGAGAGGGTCAGGCCGCCCGTGGTGGCCAGCGGTCCCTCCTCCCCGGCGCAGACCAGCAGTCGGTAGCGGGGCACCCCGGCGTCCTGGCGGTCCACGCCGAAGACGGAGAGCGGGATCGAGCTCTCGAAGATCGGTGCGCCGCCGAAGATCAGCACCGCGACGGTCTCCCGGCGGCGCCGGCCGGACAGCTTGCGCGGGGAACCGATGGTCGCCAGCGCGCCCGCGGAGCCGTTGCCGCCCGGGGCGCCGTGGCCCAGCGGGCCGTGGCCGGGGGCGGTGCCCAGGGCCAGGCCGCCGCCGCCGAGCGGGCCGGCGCCGGAACCGTTCAGCCCCGGGGCCGCGCCGGTGGCGGGGTAGGCCGGGTGGCCGGGGTAGCCCGGGTAGTCGCCGTAGGGCTGCGCGGGGCCGCCGTGGGGCTGGCCCGCGCCGTGCGCCGCGCCGTGGCCGGGTCCGTGCGCCGCGCCGTGGCCCGGGTTGACGGGGCCTCGGCTGACGGGCTGTCCGGCGGGGTTCGGGTAGCCACCCGGGTACCCACCCTGGTACCCGCCCGGGGCCGGCTGCGCGCCGTACGGGGCGGGGCCGCCGTGCTCGACCGGGGAGTGGCCGGGGGCTGCGGACGGCACGGCGGGATAGGGGGAGTGCGAGGCGTGGCCCGAGGGGCTCGGGATGCCGGAGGCGCGGGTGGTGGCGGCGATCGCGGAGGTGCCGGTGCTTCTCACGGGCCGACTCGCGGTGCCGGTCGGCGCCTGGCCGCTGTCAGGACCCGCGTCGCTCCTGCTCACCCTGCTCAAGGCGCTCAAGCCCCCTCGGTGGTGTGGTGTGGGTGGTGCGGCACTGCTGGCCAAGATCGAAATCTATCGGGTGGACCGTTGCCGTTGTGACAAGTTCACCATCCGACGCTATGTCGACATGGCAATTTGGCGTGATGCATTCGATCACGAAGCGTGGCACCCGTCGACCCTTCTGGGAAGAGGGCCGGTACAACGGTGGCTGGTTGTCGCAGGACGGTTCCTGGGGTGTCCGGCTTCCGGGCGCCCGGTCGGCGGGTCTGGGCTGCGGATTTGCCCAAGGCGGAGCACGTGGCGCGAAATTGACCGAAAATCGGCGGTGCACGGGAGGGCGCACGGGCACCGGCCGTGCGCCTCCCAGGCTTCATCCGGCCAGTGCCAGGACGGGCGGACCGTTACCCCCGCGGCCCGGCTACGTTCCTGCCGTGAACACCGACCGCCGGCTCGAACAGGCCAACGACAACGCCGCCGCCTTCTGGCTCGCCCAAGCCCGTGCGCACGGCTGGCACTCCCGCGTCAGACCGGGCCTCACGGCCGTCCGCTGCGCCCGCACCCCGGACGACTCCCAGCGCTTCGTGGTCACCCGCCCCTACGCCGAACCAGCCGTGTTGGAAAGGCAGTTGGCCGAGCTCCAGGCCGAGTGGGGCACCATCCGCTTCACCCTGGAGGACCCGTACGGCGGGCTCGACCTGACCCACCTCGGAGCCGTCCTGATGCCGCTCATGCCGGTGATGGCCCGGGAGCCCGGACCGGTCGACGGTGTGACCGCCGCCGGCTCGGTGGCCGACGGCCCGGCGGTCGACGGCGCGGAGGTCGACGGCCCGGACGCCGGGCTGCCCTTCGTCTCGACGGCGCACGACGGCGCCCTCCTGACGGTTGATGAGGCATCGGACGGCGACGCCCTCGCGCTGGTGGAACGCATCGTCGTGGACGGTTTCCCGCTGCCCGCCCGACAGCCCTGGACCCGCGGCGAAGCCCTCCCGGGGCGGCTGCTCGCCGAACCCGGTTGCCGGGCCTGGCTCGGCCGCGTCGACGGAGTACCGGCCGGGGCCTGCCTCACCTACGACGACGGCACCGCCACCGGGGTGTACTGGGTGGCCACCCTGCCCGACCAGCGCGGAAAGGGCGTGGCCCGGGCCGTGCTGGAGGCCGCGCTGACCCATGCCCACCCGGACCGCCCGGCCACCCTGGTCGCCACCTCGGTCGGTGAACCGCTCTACCGCAAGCTCGGGTTCACCGGACAGGGCCCTACCTGGTGGTGGACCAGGACCTCACCGAGAGGCTGACCTGCGGGCCCGCGCTACCCGGCGACCGCCGCGGCGACCACGGCGACGACCTCTGCGACGGCGGGCGCCACGGCGAACACCGTACGGGCAGGCCCCGTCCCACCCGTCCCGTCCGCATCTCCTGCCCCACTCGCACTGCCCGTACCACCCGTTCCACCAGCACCTTCGGCTCCACCCGCCCCACCAGCCGCGCTGCGGAAGGGGGTTGACCGCCCCGGCGCGAACGACCGGTCGCGGTTCGCGCCCGGCTCCGCCCCACCGCCCGTCCGCAGGTCCCCGGCCGCCCCGGCGTCCGACCCCCGGCGCGCTCCCGGGCGTTGGAGGCCGTCGGCGATCGCGGCAAACCCGCCTGATCGGTTTCGGACACCGGACCCGGCCCCGGCAACCGGGGCGACGGCCGTCCCGACGCTCACGGGAACGGGCGCACTCGGACCCTCCAGGGCGGTCGCCGTTGCACGTGCGCCGGTCCGTGCGCCGAGTTGCGCCGTCGCACGGGCGGGCACGGTGGCCGCCTGCTGCCGCCCGGACCCACCCGCGCGCACCCCTGGCCGGGCGCCCGTGCGCGTGGAGGGCGCGTTGCGTGCGGAGGGTGCGTTGCGCGCGGACAGCACCAGGCCGACGGCCTCCGGGATCCCGGCCGCTTTCAGCGTGGGCCGGTAGCCGTTCTCCGCCCACGGCCGGCCGTGGTGCAGCCAGACGCTGCGCAGCCCGGCCAGTTCGGCACCGGCGATGTCGGCGGGCGCGTGGTCCCCGACCATCCAGGTGTGCGCCGTCCAGTCCCCGGCCGGTCGGATGCCGCACCGCCGGGCGGCTATCTCGAAGATCAGCGGGTCCGGTTTGACGCAGTCGGCCTCCTCCGAGATCACCCAGCCGTCGACCAGCGGCCCCAGCCCGGTCCGCCGGATCTTCTCCAACTGCGGCCGGGTGCCGCCGTTGGAGACGATGCCGAGGGTCCACCCGGCCGCCCGCGCGGTCCGCAGCGCCTCCACCGTCCGGGGCGGGCAGTGGATGTGCGAGTTGATGCCGCGTCGGAAGTGCGCGAGCAGGAACTCGAGCGAGGCGTCCAGGCCGTAGCGGCGCCGGACCGCGGACAGTACGGTGCTGCGCGGCACGTAGCCGCCCCCGTCGAGGGTGACGAACCAGTCGAGGTCCCCGGGCGGCAGGTGGTGTTCGGACAGGAAGTCCCGCGCCCAGGCCCGGAAGGCGGCGTCCCGGGGGAGCAGCGTGTTGTCGAGGTCGAACAGGAGCAGCGGCATGCCGAGCATGGTGCCAGCGGCCCGGCCCATGCACCTGGCAAATGCCAGACGACGTCGCGAAGCCGTACGAAGTGGCTGAAAGGACCCGGACGCCGGATGGACGGGGCGGGCCCGGGCGGGCCGGTGAGCAGGCCGGGATCCGTGGGACGTAACGGTTGGCGACATTCCGCAACGGATCGTCGCCAATCCATGACAGTCCGGTCACGGTGTCCGGCGGGCCTGTTGCGCCACTGGGCCCGCTCAGTCAAGCTCCTTAGAACCTCCGTTCTGGAGGGGGCGCGATCGCCTGCGGGCAGGGCGCACTGCCACGGCGGGCGCATCCTCCTTTCGCGGGAACAACGCCGCTCCGGGGCTTCGCCGCTGGGCCGGGCCCCGTGCTCGTCGTACTCTGAAAGGAACAGGTCACATACGGTGCTGCGCGTCGCCGACCGACGTCATCCCGTGGGCGGGCCTGCTGCCCGGGCAGCGTTGTCCTCCTCTCCTGTCGGCCCCTCTCCCTTGAAGAGCCGTGAGCCATGGCTGGTTTTGAGCCTTCCCGACCGGTCGAACCGGACGCGCCCCACAGTGCGGGCGCAGGGCCCCGGGGAGACGGCGCCCGCACCCACCTCGACCCGTCCGGCGGGCAGCTCGACGAGCGCCCGGACGACCGCGCCGGCGTGCGTGACGACGCGCGTGACGAGCGTGTCGAGCCATGTGTCGCCGAGCTCGACGACCGACGCATCGGCGAACAGCGCGGCGAGCGGCGCGGCGAACTGCCCGGTGGGCAGCCCGAACAGCATGCGGACGGCAGTGCCGCTACCGGCCGCGATCCTGGCGCCGACCTCGACCTCGACCCCGACCCCGGTGCCGGCACCGGTGCCGAGGTCGGCGGCCGTGCCGACGGTTCGGCCTACCCCGACGGCCCGCCGGACGGCGGACGGGCAGGCGCCGTCGGGACGCCGCGGCCCGCAGCCGCGAGCCCTGGGCGGGCCGAACCCCACGCCTTGGTGCGCGCCCTGCGCGGCCTCCGGCGCGGCGGCCTCTCCAGGCGTGACCGCCCCGGGCCGCGCCAGCGCCGTGACGGGCGTCCGGCCGGGCCCGCGGAGCCCCCGGTGACGGGCCGCCCCGGCCCCGGCGCCGAACGTCCGGACACCGCCTCCGGTCCGCTCGGCGGGCACACCGAGCCGTCGGCGACGGACGCGCCCGGGCGCTCCCTCGATCCGGTGTTCCAGCACGGCGTCGTGGTGGGCTTCGACGGCTCGCTGTCGAGCGAGCGCGCCCTCGCCTACGCCGTCGGCATGGCCCGCCGGTCGCAGTGCGGCCTGGTGATCGTGCACGTCGCCAACCGCCTGCCCGCCACGGTCTGGGCGGGCTGTGAGCCTCCCGTCTTCGTCGATCTCCCGGACCACCGCACGGAGGTCCTCGGCCTGGAACTCGCCTGCGCGGACTTCCTCGCGGGGGTGCCGTGGGTCCTGATCGAGCGGGGCGGCGATATCTGCCACGAGATCGAGGAGGTCGGCCGCGAGTACGCCGCCGACGCGATCGTCGTCGGCACGACGCACGGCCTGCTCGGCAAGATCTTCGGCTCGGTCTCCGGGCGGCTGGCGCGGCGGGCCAACCGCCCGGTGATCGTGATCCCTTGAGGAGTGCCCGCTGCCGCGGAGTCCCCGCGGCGGCGGTACCCGCCGACGCGGTCACTCCTCAACAGCCCTTGTGGAGCGGTGGGTTGGCCCGGTGGGCCCGGCTCCCGGGGTGACCACCGGAAGCCGGCCGTCAGGAGTCGACGGTCAGCTGCCGATCGTCACGACGTGACGCCGAGCTGCCGGGCGATGAGCATGCGCTGGACTTCGGACGTGCCCTCCCCGATCTCGAGAATCTTGCAGTCGCGCCAGAAGCGGGCGACCGGGAACTCGTTCATGAAGCCGTACCCGCCGTGGATCTGGGTCGCCTCGCGGGCGTTGTCGACGGCGGCCTCGGACGAGTACAGCTTCGCGATCGCGGCCTCCTTCTTGAACGGTTCACCGTGCAGCAGCCGGGAAGCGGCGTCCCGCCAGGCCAGGCGGGAGGTGTGGGCGCGCAGCTCCATGTCGGCCAGCTTGAACTGGATGGCCTGGTTGGCACCGATCGGGCGGCCGAAGGCCCGGCGGGTGCCGGCGTACTTGACGGACTCGTCGACGCAGCCCTGGGCCAGGCCGGTGGCCAGGGCCGCGATCGCGATGCGGCCCTCGTCGAGGATCCGCAGGAACTGGGCGTAGCCTCGGCCACGCTCGCCCAGCAGGTTGGCCGCGGGGACGCGGCAGTCGGTGAAGGACAGTTCGCGGGTGTCGGATGCGTTCCACCCGACCTTCGAGTACTTCTTCGAGACCTGGAACCCCGGGGTCCCGGTGGGCACGATGATGGACGAGATCTCCCGCACGGGCGAGCGCAATTCGCCTTCTTCACTCGAACGAGCGATCGGTTCGGTGAGCGCGGTGACGGTGACCAGTCCGGTGATGTCGGTGCCGGAGTTGGTGATGAAGCACTTGGTCCCGTTGATGACCCACTCGTCGGTGGCCTCGTCGTAGCGGGCGGTGGTGCGGGTGGCCCCGGCGTCCGAGCCGCCCTCCGGTTCGGTGAGGCCGAAGGCGCCGAGGAGTTCGCCGGAGGTCAGCCGGGGCAGCCACTCGCGCTTCTGCTCCTCGGTGCCGAAGCGGTGGATCGGCATCGCGCCGAGCGAGACGGCGGCCTCCAGGGTGATCGCCACCGAGGAGTCCACGCGGGCGAGTTCCTCCAGGACGAGGCCGAGGGCGAAGTAGTCGCCGCCCATGCCGCCGTACTCCTCCGGGAAGGGCAGGCCGAACAGGCCCATCCGCCCCATCTCGCGGACGATCTCGTAGGGGAACTCCTCCCGCTCGTAGAACCCGCCGATCTTCGGCGCCACCACGTCCTGGGCGAACTCCGCGACGGTGCGCCGCAGTTCCTCGTACTCGCTGCTGAGCCGGTGGTCGAGCATCTGATCCTCCTGGTGCCCGGCCGGGGTGGCCGCGGGCATGTGCGGGACGGCCGGCGTCCGTCTGACGGTGTGACGGTCGCACGGTGTGGTTGACGGATGAGAGCGGTGCGGTGGCGCCGGCCGGACCGTTCGGGCGGCCGGCGCCGGGAAGTCGGGCGGGGCGGGTCAGCCCCGGGCGGCGCCGAGCAGCGCCTGGACGGTGCGGGAGGGGCTCGGGCGGCCGAGCTGCCCGGCCATCCAGCCGCTGGTCGCGACCAGCGCGCGCAGGTCGACGCCGGTCCGGACGCCGAGCCCGTGCAGCATCCACACCAGGTCCTCGGTGGCCAGGTTGCCGGTGGCGCTCTTCGCGTACGGGCAGCCGCCCAGTCCGCCCGCCGAGGCGTCCACCGTGGTGACGCCCTCGCGCAGCGCCGCCAGGGTGTTGCTGAGCGCCTGGCCGTAGGTGTCGTGGAAGTGCACGGCGATCCGGCCGACGGGCACGCCGGCCTTCGCGAACCCGGCCAGCAGCGCGCCGACCTGGCCGGGGGTGGCCACGCCGATGGTGTCGCCGAGGCTCAGCTCGGCGCAGCCCATCTCCAGCAGCTGGACGCCGTACCGGACCACCTGGTCGACCGGGACGGGCCCCTCCCAGGGGTCGCCGAAGCACATCGAGAGGTAGCCGCGGACGGTGACCCCGGCTTCGGTGGCCCGGGTCACGACCGGGCGGAACATCGCCATGGCCTCGTCCGCGGAACGGTTGAGGTTGCGCCGGGCGAAGGTCTCGGTGGCGCTGGCGAACACCGCGATGTCGGTGGCGTGGTGGGCGAGCGCGCGGTCGAGGCCGCGCTCGTTGGGGACCAGCACCGGCAGCCGCAGACCGGGGTGGCGCTCCGGCAGGCCGGCGAGCCGGGGGACCAGCTCCTCGGCGTCGGCGAGCTGGGGTACCCATTTCGGGTGAACGAAGCTGGTCGCCTCGACGGTCCGCAGCCCGGCGGCGGCGAGCCGGCCGATGAACTCGGCCTTGACCTCGACGGGCACCAGGGAGCTCTCGTTCTGCAGCCCGTCGCGCGGCCCGACCTCGTGGATCCGGACCTCCTCGGGCAGGCCGGGGGCGCGGACCGGGTCGGGCAGGCCCAGGTCGAGCGCGTCGGGCTCGCGGGTGGCGGCCCCCGTGGCGGGGGTCTCCGTGGCGGGGCTCTCCGGGGACGTCACGACCGCACCTCCGCGGGCTCGGCGGCCGCCTCGGCCGGGGTGACCACGACCAGCAGGTCCTCCATCGCGACGGTGGCGCCGGCGGTGGCCCGCAGCTCGGCCACCACGCCGTCGTGCGGCGCGGCGATCACGTGTTCCATCTTCATGGCCTCCAGCACGAGCAGGGGCTGGCCCTTGCGGACCGTCTCGCCCGCCGTGGTCTTGACGACCGTGACGGTGCCGGGCATCGGGGCGGTCAGCGCGCCGTGGTGCGCCGAGGCGCCGCCGGCGCTCTCGACGACCGGGTCGTAGGCGTGCATCGGCCAGGCGTCGCCCTCGATGCCGAGCCAGGTCACCGGGCCGGCCGGGAGGCCGGGGGTGGCGTCGGTGGCCAGCGCGAAGGCGGTCTGCAGGCCGTCGACGGTCAGGTGCAGCCGCTCGGCCACCAGGGTCGCGCGGGCGCGGTGGACGGGCCCGGCGTCCAGCTGGAGCTCCACCTCGCGGGCGGCCCCGGACGCATTGTCAGTGGCGTCGGTTACGTTGCCCGCAGTGATCGAACGGATGCGCACCGACACCGGGTCCTGGCCGGGGGTCCGGAGTCGGTGGGTGGTCCAGGCGGGGGTGCCGCCGAGGCGCCAGCCGGAGGGGAGGGAGAACGGGTCGGTCCAGCCGCCGGGGTCGGCGGCCGGGGTGAGGTCCAGGTGCCGTGCCAGCGCGGCCGCGTAGTAGAGGAGGTGGGCAGGTGACGGCGGTTCGGATGCCGAGGCGTCGGCGGGATCGGTCGCGGTCGGGGCTGCCGCGTCCGGGGTCGCCGCGGTCGGGGCTGCCGCGTTCGACGGGGAGTGCGGTGCGACGAGCAGGGCCGGCTGCTGCTGGGCCGTCCGTTCCACCAGGCCGGTGTCCAGTCGGCCGGCGACGACGTCGGGGTGGGCGAGCAGTCGGCGCAGGAAGCCGGTGTTGGTGGTGACACCCAGGATGCGGGTGTCGGCCAGCGCGGCGCGCAGCCGGCGCAGCGCGGTCGGGCGGTCGGGCCCGTACGCGATGACCTTGGCGAGCATGGGGTCGTAGGCGCTGGTGACGACGGTTCCGGGGGCGACCCCGGAGTCGACGCGGATGCCCTCGCCCTGGGGCTCGTCCAGGGTGAGGATGCGACCGCCGGTGGGCAGGAAGTCCCGTTCCGGGTCCTCGGCGCAGATGCGGGCCTCGATGGCGTGGCCCAGGAAGGAGACGTCGGACTGGCCGAAGGAGAGCGGCTCGCCCGAGGCGACGCGCAGTTGCCACTCGACCAGGTCCAGTCGGGCCGATTCCGGACCGACGGCGACGGCGAGTTCGGTGACGGGGTGCTCGACCTGGAGGCGGGTGTTCATCTCCATGAAGAAGAAGTCCCGCACCCCCTCGGCGGCGGAGGCGGGGGCATCCGGGTCGATGCCGGGGACGATGAACTCCACGGTGCCGGCCCCGGTGTAGCCGCAGGACTCGGCGGCGCGGACGGCCGCAGCGCCCATCGCGGCGCGGGTCTCGGCATTGAGCAGGACGGAGGGAGCCTCTTCGATCAGTTTCTGGTGGCGGCGCTGGAGGCTGCACTCGCGCTCGCCGAGGTGGACGGTGGTGCCGTGGGCGTCGGCGAGCACCTGCACCTCGATGTGGCGCGGTCGGTCGACCCACCGCTCCAGCAGCAGGGTGTCGTCGCCGAAGGCGGTCCGGGCGACGCGGCGGGCGGCGGCGATCTCGGTGGGCAGCTCGGCCGGGTCCCGCACCAGGCGCATGCCCTTTCCGCCACCACCGGCGGAGGGCTTGAGCAGGACGGGGTAGCCGATCTCGTCGGCGGCGGCGACGAGGTCCTCGTCGGTGGGCGCGGTGGCCTGGCTGCCGGGGACCACGGGGACGCCGGCGGTCCGGACGGCCTCCTTGGCGTTGATCTTGTCACCCATCAGCTCGACCGCACCGGGAGGTGGTCCGATGAAGACGAGGCCCGCGTCGGCGCAGGCGCGGGCGAAGCCGGGGTTCTCGGCGAGGAAGCCGTAGCCGGGGTGGACGGCCTGGGCGCCGGTGCGGCGGGCGGCGGCGAGGATCTGATCCGTGCGCAGGTAGGTCTCGGCGGCCGAGCTGTCGCTGCGGTCGGCCGGGCCGAGCCGGACCGCGACGTCGGCCTCGCGGACGTGCGGCGCGTCGGCGTCCGCGTCGCTGAACACGGCGACCGAGCGGACACCGAGCCGCCGCAGGGTGCGGATCACCCGCAGGGCGATCTCACCGCGGTTGGCGACCAGAACTGTGTCGAACATGGGAGGCGTTCCTCCGGGTCGAGGGGAGCCGTAAGAGAGGAGGTGGCGGTGGGCGGTTGCGGCGCCGGCCCGGTCGTCGGACCGGCGCCGCAGGAGTCACACCCGGAAGAGCGGGGTCACCGGAGCGGTGGCGTCGGAGTGCCCGCGTCGGGGCGGTCGCGTCGGGGCGGCCACCCCGGAGCGGTCACATGCGGAAGACACCGAACGGAGCGGGCGGCGCCAGCGGGGCGTTGGCACAGGCGGTGAGGGCGAGACCGACGGCGGTGCGGGTGTCCATCGGGTCGATCACGCCGTCGTCCCAGAGCCGGGCGGTGGCGTAGTAGGCGCTGCCCTGGCGCTCGTACTGCTCGCGGACCGGGCGCTTGAACTCCTCCTCCGCCTCGCCCGGCCACTCCTCGCCGCGCGACTCCAACTGGTCACGGCGGACGGTGGCCAGTACGGAGGCCGCCTGCTCGCCGCCCATCACGGAGATCTTGGCGCCCGGCCACATCCACAGGAAGCGGGGTGAGTAGGCCCGGCCGCACATCGAGTAGTTGCCGGCCCCGTACGAGCCGCCGATCACCACGGTCAGCTTCGGGACCCGGGTGCAGGCCACGGCGTTGACCATCTTGGCGCCGTGCTTGGCGATGCCGCCCGCCTCGTACTGCCGACCGACCATGAAGCCGGTGATGTTCTGCAGGAAGAGGAGGGGGATACCGCGCTGGTCGCACAGTTCGATGAAGTGGGCGCCCTTGACTGCCGACTCGGAGAACAGCACGCCGTTGTTGGCGACGATGCCGACCGGGTGGCCGTGGATCCGGGCGAAGCCGGTGACCAGGGTCGCGCCGTACTCGGCCTTGAACTCGGCGAAGCGGCTGCCGTCGACCAGCCGGGCGATCACCTCGCGCACGTCGTAGGGCGTGCGCGGGTCGACCGGGACGGCCCCGTACAGGCCGGCCGGGTCGACGGCCGGCGGCTCGGCCGTAGTGAGCGGCCACGGCCTGGGCGTGCGCGGGCCGAGCTCGGACACGATGGTGCGGACGATGGAGAGCGCGTGGGCGTCGTCCTCGGCCAGGTGGTCGGTCACGCCCGAGGTGCGGGAGTGCAGGTCACCGCCGCCCAGCTCCTCGGCGGTGACCACCTCCCCGGTCGCGGCCTTCACCAGCGGCGGTCCGCCCAGGAAGATCGTGCCCTGGTTGCGGACGATCACCGCCTGGTCGCTCATCGCCGGGACGTAAGCGCCACCGGCCGTGCAGGAGCCGAGCACGGCGGCGATCTGCGGGATGCCCGCGGCCGAGAGCCGGGCCTGGTTGTAGAAGATCCGGCCGAAGTGGTCGCGGTCCGGGAAGACCTCGTCCTGCATCGGGAGGAAGGCGCCGCCGGAGTCCACCAGGTAGATGCAGGGGAGGCGGTTCTCCAGCGCGACCTCCTGGGCGCGCAGGTGCTTCTTCACCGTCATCGGGTAGTAGGTGCCGCCCTTGACGGTGGCGTCGTTGGCGACCACCACCACCTCGCGTCCGGCGACCCGGCCGATGCCGGCGATCACCCCGGCCGCGGGCGCCGCCCCGTCGTACATCCCGTCGGCGGCCAGCGGCGCCAGCTCCAGGAAGGGCGACGCCGGGTCGAGCAGGGTGTCCACCCGGTCGCGGGGGAGGAGCTTGCCGCGCGAGGTGTGCCGGGCGCGCGCCTTGGCGCCCCCGCCGAGGGCGGCGGCGTCGAGCTTGGCGCGCAGTTCGGCGACCAGGGCCCGGTGCGCCTCGGTGTTGGCCCGGTAGGCCGCGGAGCCCGGGTCGGCGGAGGTGCCGAGCCGGGGTGCCGGCGCGGCGGCTCCCGGTGCTGCGGCGATCGGTGCTGTGGCACCCGGTGCCGGCGCGGTGCCGGTCGGTGCGCCGAACCGGACGCCGGAGGAGGCACCGGTGGTTGAGATGACCATTCCCAAGAGCTCCCTTGCCCTCGGCAGCAGGCGGGCGGGCCGAGTACGGTGCGCCCCTGATCCTCACGTTAATTAACGTTAACTTACGCGCTCAGGTTAACGGCCGATAACCCGACTGTCTACGATGGGCGGCATGCCGAACGTCCCCGCAGCCTCTGCGCTCCCACGCCGCGACCAGATCCGCAGGGAGGCCGCGCGACTGTTCGCCGCCCGGGGCTTCCTCGGCGTGGGTGTGGACGAGATCGGCAAGGCCGTCGGCATCAGCGGCCCCGGCCTCTACCGCCACTTCGCCGGCAAGGACGCGATGCTGGCCGACCTGCTGATCGGCATCAGCGAGCGCCTGCTGGAGGAGGGGCGACGCCGGGCGGGCGGTGGCGACGGCCCGGCCGCCACGTTGGACGCCCTGATCAGCGGCCACGTCGACTTCGCCCTGAACGACCGCGACCTGATCACCCTGCACGACCGCGAGCTGCTGAACCTCAAGGAGGAGGACCGCCGTACCGTCCGGCGGCTCCAGCGCGGCTACGTCGAGCTGTGGGTGGACGTGGTCCGGCAGGCCCATCCGCCGCTCGCAGATCCCGGCGCGGAGCCCGTGGCGCGGGCCGCCGTGCACGCGGTCTTCGGCCTGATCAACTCGACCCCGCACAGCGTCGGCCCCGATCCGGCCCAGGGCGAGCGCGCCGGTCTGCAGCGCGACGGCATGGCCGCGCTGCTGCACACCCTCGCCCACGGCGCCTTCGCCGCGGCCGCCGACTCCGTGGCTGCGGCCGACGCCACGGGCGTCGACCGGGGGGTTGGGTCCGCGTAGGCCCGTTCACTCCCCGTCCGCTGCCCTTTCCCGACGTCGCCGACCCGGTACCGTCCCGGGCAAGGCTCGACCGGACAGGGCCTAGGGCCTGTCCGGCGGATCTTGCCAGGCGCGCGACGCCGGGCATCCCGCCTGGACGCACGCCCGAATCGCCCAAGTACGTCCAGTACGAG
>NZ_JBHZCN010000118.1:0-27702 GCF_042755465.1 Kitasatospora sp. NPDC059160
ACAGCCCCTAAAGGGGCTTAACCCTGGGCTGACGCCCAGGCGGCGCTGACGCGCCGTCAGGCGCGGGGTGAGGGCTGTCGCCCTCACGGTGGGTTGGGGTGCACCGGCCTGACGGCCGGTGGGGTGGGTGGGGGTTGGGGGAATACGCCTCCGGCGTATTCGGGGGCGTGGTGAATTTTGTGCCGTGGTTTCTTGGTTGGGCTGCTCTCCCGGTCCGGGCCGTCGGCCCGGACGAGAGGCCGGTGAACTTTGTGCCGCGCATTCTTGGAAGGGCTCTTCGTCCTTCCCCTGACGGGGAAGTGACGGCCCATTCCCGACCGAAACCCGGAGCCCGTCCCGGGGGCCCCGGCGGGGCCCTGGGGAACACCATGACACCACCCCGGCACGGCACGGGCCCTGACGGGCCCTCCAGCGCCCTCCCCCGGGCCTGGACGGGCCCGCACACCCCACACGGCACCACAAGCAGCCCAACAGGCCCCACAACCCCGGGACAGGCCCGGTGTCGGCCCTGTCGGCCCGCCCGGCCCGGGGCAACACCAGGCCCAGCAGCACGACGGCCTGACGGCCGGGGCTCCGCCCCCGCCCGGGACGGGAGCACCACCACGACAGCCGGGGCGCCGCCCCGGCCAGCACCACCGGGCCGACCGCCGCCCGACAGACCACCACCCAGAAGCCGGCCACCACCCCCCACAACACCCAGAAAGACACCCACGACACCCGAACACGCCACCACACCACCAGAGCCACCACACCAGCCCAGCGCAGCCGCCAGGACAGCACACAGAGCACGCCGCCACGACCGCCCGGCGCAGCCCCCACCCACCCCACCCCCACCACCGCGACCGGCCCAGCCGGACGCCCAAAACAACAACAGCCCCGCAGGGCCAAACCACCGCCGCCCAACCGCACAACCACAGACCTACCCATCCCACCAAGACCAGAAGAAGGAGCAGACAGAGGGGGTTGTCTGATTTTCCTTGCTCTCTCACACCCCATCTGACCTGCGCAGATGTTCACTCGACCCGAAAGGGCCCGGGGTACCTACGGTGGTACCTACGCACGTATCTGCGGTGGTGCCTGCGGTGGTACCTACGGTGGTACCTACGTGGAAGCGCGCAGCGGCGGACCAGCGCGATCGGCCCAGGTTCGGGGACTGATCACACCTCTCATGCACGTTTCATGTGGTACTGTTTTCAATGTCGGAAGGGCCGGGCGGCCCGACCGGCTCAACCCGCCTTTCACCGAAGGAGAGACCGTGCAGTATCCCGAGGATCTTGTGATCAAGGCCCTGGAGTCCGAGGCCCGTTACCAGGCCGCCCGCGCCGACCTGCACGCGGCCCGCAGCACCCGACAGGCCGATCTCTACGCGCTCTGGCGCCACGAGAAGAACACCGTCGCCGTGGCGCAGCACATGCCGCCGTCCGTGACCAAGGCGACGGTTGCCGCCGCCGTTCTGCGCCTGGCCCCGAGTCAGGACTTCACCCAGGGCGAGCTGTTCCAGGTGGCCAGCGCCACCCCGGCCGAGCCCCAGCCGGTCAGCCTCGCCGCTTAGTCGGCACCGGCCGGGCGGTCCGACCGCCCGGCCCCCTGGAACTCCACCCCTGAGAACGAAAAGGACGCGGATTATGGGAACCAACATCGCACGTATTGAAGCCGAATTCAGCTTTGCTTTCACCGGCGGAACTCAAATCGTCGGAATGGCTTTGGAGATGATCCAGAAGGGCGCAGCGGAGCGCCTTTCCGGGATTTCCTTCGGTGCGATTCTTCGGGGTGGTTTGGAGGGGGCCGAGGCTCTGCGGGAACTGCGGGATTTCGCGGGTGAGATGTTCGGCCGGGTGACGCGCGGCCGGTACGACCGGCGGAAGTTCCCCGCGCGGAGTGCGCTGCGGTCGCTGTTGTCGGCAGTGGAGTACGCCGAGTCGGGAATGGGGGCGGACGCGTTGAAGGCGATGCAGGAGGCACAGCGGGAGTCCCGGCGGGCGCTGGCGCGCTGACGGAGCGTCCGGCCGGGCGGTGGTGGTGCCGTCCGGCCGGACCGGGACGACCGGGCGAACTTCACTGCCGGATACCTCCATATGCAGGTTTCATGTGGTATAGTTTTTCTTGTCGGAAGGGCCCGGGCGGGCCCTCCGGCTCAACCCGCTCCAACCGGAAGGCAAGACAGTGACCAAGCGCACCGCCGAGACCAAGAAGCCGATGAAGGCCGCCACCCGGACCGTCAAGGCCCGCCTCACCCGGGCCGTGCTGCGGGAGCGGGCGCAGGAGGTCCGCGCGCAGGGCGGCCAGGCCAAGGCGGTCGCCGCCGTCCGCACCGCCCGCCCCCTGCCGGTCGCGGTGATCATGACGGGGGCCGGTTACGACCCGGCCGACGCCTACCGGAACGCGGGCGCGATCAGCAAGAAACTCGGCAAGGCGGACGCGATGAGCAAGACCCGCAAGCGCCTCACCACCAAGAGCCCGACCCGGGTCAACAAGGGCGGCAAGAACCGCCGGATGAAGACCATGCCGGTCAAGCTGTTCGCCCCCGCCCGGGTGCTCGCCCTGCTGGAGACCCACCGCCCGAAGAACCCGGAGGTGGCCGCCCGCTTCGAGGCCGTCGCCCTCAGCCCCCGGTTCCGCGCGCTGGCGCTCTCCCTGGCCGCCTGAGCCAGCCGCCCCGGCGGGGGCGGCCCACCGGCCGCCCCCGCCCTTCCTGGGCCGCTGCGCTCCCTCCCACGGCCTCAGGCCGCCCCAGACTTCCGAGGAGACCCCGCCATGTCCGAAATCGCCGTCCGCTCCGAGAACACCGCTCCGGCCCGCCCCGCCCTGCTGATCACCGTCATGGGCGAAGTCGAGGTGGTCGAGCTCCCCAAGGGCGACACCCTGCCCTTCACGCGCGAGAAGCTCGGATGCCGCCTCGTCGACGTCGCGGAGCTCACCCCCAACGTAGACATGTGGATGGACGACGAGGGGGCGTACAGCCAGCCGGTGAACCTCGTGGCCACCTACCTTGCCCGGCGGTTCGGGAAGGTCTACCAGGCGTACCACGGCCCCGTGTTGCTCACGGCCAACCACATGGGTGACACCGTCCCGCTCGCGCCGGACACCTTCCGGGCGCTGCACGGCACGATTGAGACCTTCGCCGAACTCGTCCGCGCCGAGTTCCGCCGCCGCCTGGCCCGCGCCGCGCTCCAGGAGTAGCCGAACCCCGGTGGGGCGGCCGAGGAACTTCCCCGGCCGCCCCACCCCGCCCCACCCCGGGCCCCGGCCCGCGCGCTCCCTGCTGCGCCCCACCACGTCCCGACCCCGTCCCCGAAAGGGTCCGTCATGTCCTCTGTCCGCAAGCTGTCCGCGCTGGCCGTGAAGCTGTACCACCGGCTCACCAAGCCCCGCATGCTCGACTTCACCGGCCTGGCCATCCCCCTGTTCATGTACCGGTACACGGTCGTCCTGCGCATCGAGGACGCGGGCACGCACGCTCTTGCCATCTGGGCGGCGACCCCCCGCGACGCGCGCCGTGAGGCGCAGCAGTTGGCAGTCGATTGGTACTGGCGCGAGGCCGCGGTCCATGTGTCGTGGGAGCAGTGGGAGGACGATGCCTGGCTTGGGCAGCGCGCCGAGCACCTGGCGACGTTCCGGGGGTGGCACGTGCGATTGGACGCCTGACGGTGGCAGGCCCGCCAGGGCCGCCCCTCGGGCCGGCGGACCGGTTGCCTCAGGCCGGCGGCCCCGGGGGCGGTCGGTCACGGTCCGGGCTCGGCGGCGGGTAGCCACGCCGGGCGGGTGGCTGTGCCCGATCCGGGAAGCGTGCCGACACACACCACGTGGCAGGTTTCATGTGGTATAGTTTTTCTTGTCGGAAGGGCCTGGGCGGGCCCTCCGGCTCAACCCGCACAACACCGAGGAGCAGCAGTGATCCAGCACGACATCTTCGACGTCGTCGGCGGCCACCAGGACGCGGACATCATCTACGTGGACTGGGCGGACGTCCGCAAGGCCTGCTGGAACTGCCACCTCCTGGAGGCGGACGAGCGTCCGGCCACCGAGTGCCCGGCGGAGCGCTGGAACCTGATGGCCCGCCTGCTCGGCGCGATGCGCCGCGCCCAGGCCGTCCGGCCCGGTGAGCCCCAGCCCTTGCCCGGCGTCATCGGCCGACTGTGCGCCCCGGTCCCCGCGTTCGCCTCCGACCCCGCCGCCCCGCGCGCCTGATGCCCTGCCCGTGCGGCGCCCGGCTGGTACCGGGCGCCGCACGGCCTCCGGCCAGGCCCGCCCACCTTCCCCGCCCGTCCTAACCCCTGTGAGGTCCGATCATGAACACCGCCGCCAGTTTCCCCGCGTCCAGCGTCCCCGTCGCCTTCGACGCCGGTCACCTGCACAGCCCGACCGCCGATGACGTCGCGGCCGGAATCGACTTCCGGCCGGGCGACCGGTTCGAGCCGATGGCACCGACCCCGTCCGGTGGTGTGCGAGAGAAGGCCGCGTGGTGGCGCACGGTCGCCAACGTCGGTACGCCGGACTTCCTCGGTCTGGTGACGGGAAGCACGATCGCGGTCGAACTCAGCGGGTCGCCGACCCCGGGGGTCGTGATCTCGACCTTCCGTGCCGGTGCCCGCGTACAAACGGCGCTGCCCGACGGCACCCGGATTGAGCTGACCGTGAGCCGCCGCCACCCGTCCGGCTACTGGTACGGCCGGTACAGCTGACCAGCTGCCCCGCCCCGATTCGCGGGCCCGCCTGCCTGCCCGTGCTGCGCCCGGCCGATGCCGGGCGCAGCACGGCCCCCGGCCAGGCCCGTCCACCTTCCCCGCCCGTCCTACAGAGAGGTACGTCCATGTCCCACCGCCTGAACACGCCGCGCCTGCTGCCCGGTCACCCGAAGCCCGGCCGGTCCTTCCGCTACGACCAGGAGAGCGAGCTTCTCCCCGCGACCGCGCAGTGGCTGCTGCGGTGGGCGGCGGGGCACATCGAGCAGGTGGGGCTGTTCCAGGGGAGGACGCGGTTCGCGAGCGCCGGGCGCACGGTGACGCTGCACGCGTCGATGCTGGGGGCGTTCGACGTGGCGGGCGGCTACGGGCGTCAGAGCAGCCGGCGGGAGTACGACTGGCCCGCGATCGGCGAGGCCCGCGCGCTGGCTCTGGTGATGCTGTCGGAGCACCTGCACGGGGGCCGGCTGGACTTCCCGGAGGGAGCGGACGAGGACCGGCAGCGCTACCTGCGCCGTCAGCTTGTGCACGTGTGGGGCTGCGCTCCGGGCCGCACCGCTGCCGAGGCCGCCGAGGCGTTCCGGGCCGCCGCCGAGGAGGCGCGGTCGGAGCCGGCCGAGGCGTTCGCCACGGTGCTGGAGTCCACCCCGGTGCCGTCGGTTGCGGCGCAGCGGTCGGCGGGTGCGGGTTCGCCGTCGGCCCCGGGTGAGCCGCCCCACCTGGTCTGAGGCTTCTGGGGGCAGGGTGACCCCTGCCCCCAGAGGCAGGTTTCATGTGGTATAGTTTTTCTTGTCGGAAGGGCCCGGGCGGGCCCTCCGGCTCAACCCGAGACCACAGGGAGAAGCCCACCGTGCAGGAACAGATGACGTTCGAGATCGCGGACAGCATTGAGCCCGGCCACCAGGGGGTGGGCGAGGTCGTCGACCAGGTGCAGGTCCAGTTGAGGGCCGGGGTGGAGGCGTGTCATCTGCCGGTGGACTCCACCGGCCGCACGGTCCGGCCCGGCGGCCTGGCGGTCCAGGACTTCTTCGAGCAGACCCACGCCCGCCGGGTGGTGAGGGTCCACCAGCTCGGCGCCTGGCTGGCCGAGCTGATCAGCGAGGTCGACGGCTCCACGTTCACCGAGACCTGCAACCGGCTGCGGATCGTCACCCGGGAAGCCGTCGACGCGCTGGTCCGGGTGGAGGTCGAGGAGCACGGCCACCGAGGCCGGGTGAGCGAGGCCATCGCGGGCGGCAAGGTCGGGCTGTTCAGGGTCACCTGCGCATGCTCCGACTGGAACGAGCTGGAGGAGCCGGGGCGCAGCCGGGCGATTGCGTGGCGCCGGTCCGAGGCCGAGGCTCGCGCCCTCTTCGCCGAGCACGCCGCCCCGGCCGGGGTTCCGACACCCGCGCGACAGCCCCCGTCTCCGGCCACGGAGGCAGCGAGGACGGGCGGCACGGCGGCGGTCGACCGGGCGCCGGTCGAGGCGTTCGCCATGGTGCTGGAGTCCGCTCCGGCGCCGTCAGTCCCGAGGCGACGGGCCGTAGGCGGCGGCGGGACGCCCACCTGGGCGAGGATGCGGCCCGAGGCGTTCGGGAAGGTGAGGACCGTTCAGCCGGTGCTGTTCGCCTCGGGCGCGGACGCGGTGGGTACGGGTTCGCTACTGGATTCGGACGATCTGCTGCACCTGGCCTGACGCCTCCGGGGGGCGGGTACCCCTCCCCCCGGAAGCGGGTTTCATGTGGCATAGCTTTTCATGTCGGGAGGGTTCGGGCGGGCCCTCCCGGCTCAGCCCGCACCATCCAGGCCGAGCCGGCCGACCACCTCACCCCACTGCGCCCCGGGCCACTTCCCGGGTGCAGCGGGGCCCCACGCCCCAGCCCTGACCGAGCCCCCGAGAGGCAACGAGCATGACCGAGAAGCCCAGCACCTACACCGGCCCCACCGATCCCTACGGGTCACCGCAGAGCACGTTCCCCGGCCCGTTCGTGACCGGCGCCAGGGTCTGCGAGGTGACCACCCGCGAGATCACCCCGCTCGGCCCGGACGGACCCCGCCGCAGGGTCACCGTGCTGACCGTCGAGCAGGCCGGCCACCGTCTCCCCAGCCTGCTGCGCGCCACGGTGGACGGCCCGCCCAGCGCGTGGGCGGTCCACGCGGACTACGACCGGCACCGGGGCCCGGCGTGCGCGATCGCCGCCGCGCTGACGACGGACGGCATCCCGGCCGAGGTGGTGAGCACCGGCTACCGCCTGTACGCCGTCGCCGTCGTACTGGAGTCGCCCGAGGCCGAGCCGCACTGGCTGACCGTCGGTCTGGACGGCGAACTTGTCTGGACCCACGACGCCCCCGACGGGGACCTGGCTTCCGGGCACTGGCCCAGCAGCGACCCGGCCGACGCCGCACGGTACGTGCGCCGATGGCTGGATGAGCGCGGCATCCGCCCCAAGCGGTAGCCCCCATCCGCTGCGCCCTCGAACCACGGGGCGCAGCGGGTGGGACCGGAGGCCTGAGGGGTCCGACACCCTCAGTGGCATGTTTAGTGTGGTATAGTTTTTCCTGTCGGCGGGCCGGGCGGCCCGCCTCTTCAACCCGCACCATCTCCAGGGAGAACCCATGATCGACGCAGCATCCGAGGGACGAGCTGTCCCGGCGGGGAAGAGCGGTGCCACCGCCGCCCGGACCCCGGCCGAGCGCGGCGCCGTCGTCCGCCCGGGAGGTCTCGCGGTCGTGCGCCTGCGCGACCTGCGCCCCGGCGACGTCAGGCTCGCCCAGGAGGGCGAGCAGTCCGTCACCCTCGCGATCGAGAGCATCGGGGCAGGGATGTACCGGTGGACGAGCCTCGTCCTGCGGCCCAGCCGCCACGGCTACCACCCGCCGCTGCCGCCGCTGTACTGGCAGTTCCCGTTCACCGTGACCGTGAGCGGCAGGGCACTGGTCGACGTCGACGCCGAACGCCACGTGGACCCGGCCAGCCTGCCCCCGATTCCCTACCCGGCGGAGCAGGACATCCCCGCTGCCTTCACCGTGGGAGACGTCGTCACCAAGGGGCGCATCACCTGGGAGCGGCACCCCGACGGCTGGTACAACCAGCATCGCGGCCCCTCCACCGAACCGATCAGCGACGCCTCCATCGCGGAGCTGTTCCGCAACCCGGACACTCTGCGCCTCGGCATTCCCGAGTACACCCCGGCCGCCCCGGCCGCCCCGGCCGCCCCGGCCGCGACCGGGCCCGGCGCCCTCACGCTCGCGGACGACACCGTCCACCTCTGCCCCTGGCACCGGGGGCTCGACGGCTCCTGGATGGGCGCCCACCGCGCCGAAGTGGTCCTGTGCGACCCGACCGGCGTGCTCGTACCGGTGTGCCACGAGCACGCCCCACTCGTCACCTGCCCCTGACCACAGCGCCGGGGCGGGGGACAACCCCCGCCCCGGCCTCCGCCGAGTCGTCCATCACCACCGCCCCCGACCGATCGCAACGGCGGGCGGCAGCCACAGGGAGGAACCGTGGGCCGGTTCAGCGAGATGCCCGCCAGTCCGAAGCGCGGCGAGGAGGTAGTCCGCCACATGAGCAAGAAGCAGCCGGGGCGAGGGCTCATGATCACCCGGCAGGGCAGCCGGTTCGGCGTATGGAACATCGACCGAATCGCGGGCAACCCGCACCTGACTGCGTACATGTTCGACGTCGTCGCCACGGAGCCCGAGGCCCGCGCGATCGCCAACCGCGAATGGGTCGGCATGGAGCTGTGAGCAGCGCCAGGCCTACCGCCCAGCTGCCCCGATCCACTACCACCACCAGGCCGCGCGGCATCAAGGCCGCGCGGCCCGACCCCAAAAGGAGTCCACCACCATGGGAGCCGACATCCAGGCGGCCGGGGGCATCAGCGTCCAGCCCGCCGTCCCGCTGTACCGCTTCACCGGATCGCTGGTCAGCCAGTCCGAGTTCTTCCGGCTGCTCACCCTCCGGGGCGCCGGCGGGAGCCGGGAGACGGTCTGCGGCATCCAGGCCACCGACCGGGCATTCGGAGCGCCCGCGGATCTCGAAGAGGAGCTCGGCGAATTCATCGCGATCTGCCGGGCGGCCCGCCCCGGGGCCGCACTGCACTCATCCCTTGTCACCGCGGACGCCGACGGCACGAGCCCCGCCCGCCTCATCCTCACCCGCACCGGGTTCGCCTATGAGCCCGATGAGCGGGCCGCTGCCCGAGCCGCCGCCGAGGCCCCCGAGGGCGACGACCCCGACCAGCCGTACATCCCCATGCCGGTCCCGGACGGCATCACCAGCCAGGCCGGCCCCGACGGGCGGATCCCGCTGTGGTGCACCGTCCACGCCCCCACGCCGACCGGGCGCTGGCAGGTGGTGCTCAACGGGCGCAGCGCCCAGAGCCTGCACGACGAGGCGCTTCGGGCCGCCGCGGAGCACGGCCAGGCCCGCGTCTGGATCGACATGAGCCGGGAGGTACTGGCGACCTATCAGCGGCCGGAGCCGGCCGTGACCGCGCTGGAGGCCATCGCCCGGGCGCAGCGGCTGGCGGACGGGTGGGCGGAGCTGGCGGCGGCCCCGGAGCCGTCGGCGTACGAGCGCGACGGAATCAGCGAGGCGCTGCGCCTGGCGCTGCGGGCCGCGGAGTACGCGCAGGCGTCGGTGGCCGCGCTGGACCCGCTGCCACCGGACGTGCGGCGCGCGCACGAGGCCGCCGACTTCCGAGCCCTGCTGGCCGGCTGACCGCCCGTTCGACGGGGTGGTGTCGGCGGCGGGCCGCCGGTCGGCGAATCAGGGGTGGCCCGACCCACCGGAGGCATGTTTCATGTGGTATTGTTGTTCATATCGGGAGGGCCGGGCGGCCCACCCGGATCGACCCGCCACGACCGAGAGGGCCACCATGCCCAGCAATCCCATGATCGAGTACGCAGCCATGCAGGCGGCCGCCGAGGCGGAGCAGCTGGCCGTCCAGCTCACCGAGAGCGGCATCCCCGCCACCGCCGACAGCGACCGGGTCACCGTCAAGGTCACCATCGACGGCGCGTTCCACCGCCTGATGCTGCTCCGCAGGCCGGGCAAGACCAGCCGAATCGAGTGGACGCTCACCGACGGCCACGGCGACGACCTGGCCGAGGGCCACTGGAACGAGGCGACCACCGACCGACGGGGCTGGACCGCCCACCAGGGCGACAGGCTGCACCGGCGCGAGACGGTGGCCTCGGTGCGCCGGTGGATGAAGGAGAACTGGGCCACCGCGGGGGCACCGACGCTGCCCCCGTTCACCGTGCTGATCGGCGAGGAGGCCAACCACTGGATGCGCATCTTCCCGCTGGCCGCCGACCACGTCGCCCGGGCGCTGGCCGAAGGGGCCGTGACGGCCGACGCCACGGAGCAGGACCTGGCCGAGCTGTACCCGGAGCTGACGGACGAGCACGACATGCTGCGGGAGGGGTGGAGCGCGGGGATCAACATCATCCACGCCCTGGCGAGCGGGGACGTCTACGACGCCCGCCAGAGCCCGTCGCCCGACGCCTCGTACCAGCTCGTCATCGGCCCCTACCTGCTGGACACGTACGGCCCGGCCGCGCTCCAACTGCTCCAGACCGGGTTCGACGGTGACGTCAAGGCCGCCGCCGCCGCCTTCCTGGCCCGCGCCCTTCCCCAACTCCCCTGCTCCTGACGGCGCATCGGCCCGTGACCGGCCCCAGTCGCCGAGCACGGGCCGCCCGCCAGCCGGGGCAGGCAACCGGCCGGCCCAACCCACACCCCCAGTTCAGCGAGGAAGGCGAGCAGAAGTCGAAGACCACCACCCCGGGCGGGGGCGGCAGCACGGCTCAGGCGTTCGTGGCGCACCCGGGCGCGCCCCGCTGGTACGTGCGCGAGACCGCCCGGATCATGGCGCTGCGCGAGCGCGCGCCGGCCGACGAGGGCGCCGACGGTTGGCACCTGGCAGCGTGGGACGACGGCGTGGCCGTGCAGCGCATCCAGGACGGCCGCCACTACCTGCGCCCCGGCCGGGCCGGAGCGGCCCGGGACCGGTGGGACGAAGCGATCCGCGCCGACCGGGCGCACCTGGCCGCGCACGGGCTGGAGATCGTCCTCCCCGGTTCCCCCCAGACCGTTGTCCGGGTTCCCGAGCCCGCGCGGCCGCAGACCACAGCCAGGCCGCGCAGGTCCGGGTCGGCCGAGTTCGAGCCCGAGCCGACCAGCTGGTCGGTCACGTTCGACGGCCACCCCGGGGCCGGCGGGTACGTTTCCCTGCGCTCGACCTACGCCAGCGCCCAGTACAAGGTGGTCGACCACCGGTGGGTCGACGTCCAGGTGGGCGACGCCGACCGAAGGCAGTCGATCACCCTGCTCGCCCACCACTACGGTCTGCCGACGCCCGTCCTGGTCGTCCGGGAGAGCTGAGCACTCGCCGTCGGGGGCGCGCCCGACCCGCCCCCGACGGCGCCACCGCGGCACCGCGTGGCGCAGAGAAGAGTTCCGCACACCCCCGAGAGTACGTTCTATGTGGTATTGTTTCTCATGTCGGAAGGGCCGGGCGGCCCGACCGTCTCAACCCGCTCCACCGAGAGGACCACCGTGCCCGAGAGCACCCCCAAGCTCCACTACAGCCGCAGCGGCAAGTGGGACCACGCCCTGCCGCCCCGCTACAGCTACCCCGGCCCGGGAACCCGCGCCCCGGCCCTGTGCGGCAACTTCGTCGACATCTACTGGGTCCGCGAGGAGGTGGACGGCGGAGGGTTCGCCGGGCTGCTGGAGATGCATCGCGAATGGTTCGCCAACGACCGCTCCTACGCCCCCCACCGCCCGAAGGGCAGCCCCAAGTCCCGCAGGCTCGGCCGCCTGGCACGCCGCCGCCCCGTGCGCGTCTGCCCCGGCTGCCGCAAGGCGTTCCGCGAGCTCGGCCGCCCGCGCTGGCGCGCGCTGCCCGCCGACACCACCCGGCCCTGAGCCGCCGGGGCGCAGCGCGGCCCCACCGGCCGCGCTGCGCCCCACCCTCCGACCGTCCCGACCAGCCCGGAAGGCCATCACCGTGACCACTCTCAAGACCAGCCCGCGCATGGACACCGCCGCGATCGAGGCACTCGCCGACGTCGAGGGCGAGGTGTTCGACCAGCGGCCGACCCGCAACGCCCTGGTCGCCCGCGATCTCGCCGTCCACCACGGCCAGGGCCGGGAGCGCCGCACGTTCCTGACGGCCGAAGGGCGCTCCCACGCCGCCGCGGCACTGGCCCGCATGGCCCCCGTCCCCGGGGTTCGCATGGCCGACGACAAGAACCAGTACGGGGTGCTGCACCAGGCGTTCAACGAAGGGGCCCGGGCGGCGCTGCGCGTGATCGAGGACGACCTGGAGGTCCGACCGCTACGCCTGAGCACGTCGGTGACCGGCAACGGCATCCCCGAGCCCAGCCGCCGGATCAGCACCGTGCTGGCCGTGTTCGAGGTAGCCCGGTACATGCGCGAGGGCGCCCGAGTGCAGCGGGAGGACCACGGGCGCAAGGTCACCGTGCACACGCTGACCGGCTTCCGGATCACCTACCGCGCGGTGGAGCCGGACCGGCCGTAACGCTCCGGGCCCGCGGACCGCTTCGTCCGCGGGCCCGGCCGCAGGCGCCCCAACGCGGGGCCGACCGTGGCCGCCATCGTGTCGGAGGGCAGCAGCTGCTGCTGCCCGCCGACACGACCGAACCCCAGGCGCCGGGGCGCCGCGCGGCGCCCGGCCCGCTCCCCTTCCACACAGCACTCCCCGAGACGGAGACCAGACATGCCCACCACCGTTCAGCCCAGGACGCCGAAGAAGGTGGCCGAGACGGCCGCCCAGGCCCGCCGCTACGGCTGGGAGTGCACCGTGGCGTGGGAGCCGGCCGGGCCCACGAACACCGGCCCCCAGTTCATCGTGACCCTCACGGCGGAGCCGCTGCGCGGGGCCGCCGGCTTCCGGCTGGTTTGGCTCAACCGCAACGGCCGCGGCTACCTCTACCAGCCGCACTACTCCCGGGGCCGGTACCCCGGCCAGGAGTACCAGCGGTCCCCGGTCGAGCGAGCCGACGTCGAGAGCGCGGTGCGCAACAACCCCGTCTACCCGGTGGGGGGAGAGCCGGTCGACTGGCCGCGCGACTGGACCACCGAGGGCGTCCTGCCACCGACCGTGGAGGAGCTGACGCCCGCAGTGCTGGCCGAGGTCCGGCGCATCGCGGACAGGACGGGGATCTCCCAATCGGTGTGGCCGTCCCGGTTCACCGGCGGCGCGTTCCTCGGCCTCGACTGCCTGGTCACGTCCGCCTCAGCAGGCTGGGCGCGGCCGGGGTGGTGGCCCAGGGACGCCGTCCCGGGGAGCGAGCCGATGCTCACCGTACTGCCCGCCGTTCGCGCATAGGCGGGAGCGCACCCCCGAGGGAAGGGAGCGGACACCACCATTGCAGGTTTCATGTGGTATAGTTCTTCATGTCGGAAGGGGGACGGGATGGCACCCCACCCCCCTCCCGACACACGGTTCACACCACCTAGGAGCCCCCTTGCTCGCCATCACCATCCCCGCCGCGCCCGCCGCCCCGAAGCACATCGCCGAGGTCGCCGCCTACGCCCGCAAGCACGGCTGGTCGGCGTCGGTCGCATGGGCACCGGCCAGCCCCGACAACGACGGCGACGGCTTCGTGATGACACTCTCCGGCGACACCGCCCGCGGTAGCGGCCGGTTCCACCTCGAATGGAGGTGGCGGGGCGGTTCGTTCGCCTTCCAGCGCTGGCTGTCGGAAGGCAGGGCGCCGGCCGGGACGTACCACCACCCGCTCACCCTCGCCGACGTCCGCTCCGCGGTTCGCACCAGCCCGATCCGGACGGCGGACGGCACCCGGCAGGCGCAGCACTGGCGGGCGGCCGATGCCCTTCCGGTGACCGCCGACGATCTGACGGGCAGCATCCTGGCCTATGCCCACAAGGCGGCCGACGAGTCGTGGTGCGCGTGGACGGTCTGGCCGTCCCGGTTCGTCGGACCCCAATTCCGTTTCGGCGGAGTCGACTTGGTGACGCTCGCCGCCCCGGGCAGCGACGAGTGGGACGCCCCGGAGGATGCCGCACCGGGCAGCAGGCCCCTGCTGACCGTCCTGCCCGCCAGCTACTTCGGGCACCGGTCCGCCCGGCCGGACACGGGCACGGCACCGTAATTCCGAGGGGAATTCAGCCCGGAATTGCCGAATTCCGGAGCGTCAATTCCGCACCCTGGCCCCCGGGGCGGCGCAACCGGTGACGCGGGGTCATCACTTGCGACGCGCGCATGACAATCATGTCCCGGGATTTGGCCTAGACCACTTCTGGCTCATCAGTCATCAGGCCCGGAAATACTGCCATCGCCCGCCGGGGGCGAACTTGAGGTCACACCCCCAGGGCCTCACTCGCCCCCGATTGCAGGTTCAGTGTGGTATAGTTTTTCTTGTCGGAGGGCCTGGCGGTCCGCCCGATTCAACCCGCTCTTCCCGACCAAGGAGCCACCGTGAAGCTGCCGTCCGCGCCTTCGTTCTTCGTCCCGGGCACCACCTACGTCATCGGCCAGCCGGGGCAGTCCGCCGCCCAGGTGCTGATCTTCCGGTGCCTGTACGTCGCCCCCGACCCGGTCACCGGCGACCCCGTGGCGTTCGGCTTCGACACCCCCGCCGACCCCGGCAACAACTGGGTCAGCGCCGCGTACGACACCCCGAGCTGGGCGGCGGGCTGGGTCAACCTGGGGCCCACTGTGCGCCCGGAGCCCCAGGAGCAGCAGCCCTGCCCGGGCGACGCCGAGGCCGCCGAGCCCGAGGCCGAGAAGATCGAGGAGCCGGGCCCGGTGAAGCCGGGGGCGCTCGTCGACTACCACGGCAGCCAGGCCGCCAAGCACGGCCTGTACCGGGCGCAGCTCTGCTCCGACTGCCCGCGCTGCTCCCGGTTCGGCGAGGACGAGCCCCGCTACCGGCTGACCAAGGTCGCCGACGAGAAGAAGCTCTACTGCGTGCGCCGCGAGTCGATCACCCCCGTCCCGATCGGCTTCCGCCCGGCCGCCTGACCCTCCGTCGGGGGCCGGAGCAACCTCCGGCCCCCGCGCCCCGCCGCCAGGCCCCGCCGCGCCACCGCACACCCTCATCCGACAGGAGTCGACCACCCATGTCCGCAACACCCACCACCACCGCGCCCGCACCGATCGGGACCGCCAGTCCGGCCCGGATGACCGACCAGGAGCTCACCGCCGAGGCCGACGCCCTGAACGCCTACCAGGACCAGCAGCTCCCCGGCCTCCCGCGCGAGGAGCGGATGCCCACCCTCTCCAGCATCGGTAGCCGGCGCGGCGCCCTGACTCAGGAGGTCACCCGCCGGAAGCACGAAGCCGCCAAGGCCCGGAGCCGGGTAGCCGAGGAGGAGCAGCGCCGGGCCCGCCTTGCCCGCACCGTGATCGGCAAGCGCGACGACGAGGGCCGGTACCCGTTGGCCGTCGACGGCGCCCCGCGCGCCACCGTCCGCAAGGTCGTGCGGAGTTGGGTGGTCGAGCTCGACGGTGCCGCGCTCGCGGGGAGCGAGACCACCCGGTGGGAGGCCGTGGACCGGGTGGTGCAGGTGATCGACCAGCGCACCAAGGCGGCCCGCGAGGCCGAGGAGCGCACCGCAGCCCCCGAGGGCTGGACCCTGGCTGGCGAGGGGGAGCAGCCGGAGGTGGGCGACGTCGTCCGCCTGGCCAACGAATACCGGTACGGGGCGTCGTGGGGCAGGCCGCTGCGTGTGCTCCGCCGGGTGGTGGAGCCGGAGCCCTACGGGGAGCGGCTCTACCTGGCCGAGCTGGACGATGCCGGCCCGGGGACGAGCATGGCCGTCAGGAAGGTGCCGCGGTTCGTGCGGCCCGCCGCCGAGACGGCGGCCGCCTTCCCGCCGCTCCCCTTCCGCCACCGCGATCCGCAGGAGGCCGAGGCCCGGCGGCTCATGGGGGGCGAGATCGGCGACGAACTGGCGAGCCTCTCCCGCCGCCCGGCTCTCCCCGACCGCGCGACCCGGGCCCTGGAGGTGCTGGCCGGGGTCGAGGACGGTACCAGCGCCGCACCGGCCGCAGACATGCGGGAGGTCGCCGAGGCCGCCGAGGCGATCCGGGCCGCCACGGTCGCCGCCGAGTTCGACGAGCACCGCTCCTTCTACGCGAGCTGCGCCCGCGCGGCACACATCCTCGCTACCCGCTACGCCGAGCGGTTCGAGGCCGGCGGAGGCCGCCTGACCCCGGCCTGCGACACCCGCCCCTGACACCCCGTCCCCCGGGCGCAGCACCGAGCTGCGCCCGGGCGCTGTCCCCACCGAAGTCCCTGGAGGACCGACACCATGCAGCCCCTCGTTGTCCCCGGCGCCGAGCACGTCACCGGCCCGACTCTGGCCGCGCACTCCGCCGCCGTGCCCGCCAATCCGGCCGCCGGCGAGCGGCCCGCCCCCGCAGGCGGTGGCGCTCAGCCGCGCACCGAGGCCGTCATCCGCCGCGTCGGGCCGCCGAACGCGTTCACCAGCTCGGTGGAGTTCCCCGACCACAAGGGGGCACGAGGCATCCTGCGCTACGTCTCGCACTACCCGCTGGGCAGTTACAAGGTGCTGGACGACCGCGGGAGGCCGGTCGCCCCGGACCGAGTGGAGGGCGGCGCGGAGGCGGTCACCGCGCTGGCCCGCCACTACGGGCTCCCGCTCCCGGTGCGGATCATCCCCCGCGGGCCGGTAGGGAGCCGCCCGCCGGCCGGGAGCGCGTCTGGTTGGAGGTGATCGCCGGAGCCCAACAGTCCTGGTGAGCGGTCGAGTTCACGCAGACGCCAGGATCTGAATAGGGGTACGAGCGGGCAGCCGCCCGTCCCGAAGGACGGTCCCCCGAGGGGGAGTCTGGACGAGGTGCACGACTACCCGCCCGCTCAACCCGCACCCATCAACCGCAGAAGAGCCTGTTCGATTCATCTACCACTTGAAAAAGGAGCGGAAGTCCAGAATAGCGCGGCTCGAACAGTGGGCCGCCACCCGGCGCCCCTTCCGCAGCCCCCCCCCCCCCCCCCCGAGGGGGCCGGGATTCCCGGTGCGGAGACCACCCCACTCGGCAGGTTTCATGTGGTATAGTTTGTGATGTCGGAACGGGCCGGGTGGCCGCCTCGTTCAATCCGCTTCGAGCAGACCGGAGAGCCCATGCTGTACCAGCTCCTTCGCACTCGCCCCACAGGCGTCACGAAGAGCCAGAAGCCGTTCAGGACCCCGTACGCCGCCGCGATGGCCGCCAGCTGGGTCCTGACCCACAAGGGCGTCGGCTACCACGATGCGATGCGGCTCGTGACCCGGATGCGCCGCGCCGGGGTCGGCCAGGCGATCCGGCACGCGGGCACGGGCTACACCTTCCGCATCGCGATCTACAACCCGCCGACGGACGAGGGCCTCGCGTAGGGGTGACCGTCGCCCCGGGAATCGCCACACGCCCGGCGGCACGTTTCATGTGGCATCGATGATCGCGTCGGGAGGGCTTGGCGGCCCTCCCGGCTCACCCCGCGAGGAAGGCCGAAGCAGCATGCGCCGCAACTGCGCACTCAGGGTGTCCGACCACTTGAAGGCCGTCGGGCTGGCGCCCGCCGACGAGAACCACCCCACGGACGTCACGACCGTCCTGACCGAGGACGGCAGGCCGTGCGGGCGGCCGGAATGGGTGGTGGTCACCGTCGTCACCGGCCCCTGGACGCCCGCCCTGGAGACCGCCCGCCTCACCCTGGCCCCGCTCGGATACGAGTTCGCCGACACGGACCAGGTGAACGTCCTTCTGGCCCGCCGGTCCTGACCGCCCGTCCGCCTACCGGGGCGGTGCCCGCCGCCGCCCCGGCCAGACCCCCACGATCCCGCACCCCCCAACGAACAGGAGCACCGTCATGCCCATTGCATCCCTACCCGACGGCCAGCGCGCCAAGTGGCTCGCCGACCACCTGACCGAGCGCCGGATCCCCGCCGCCGCCATCGACCTCGGTGGCCAGGCGGCCGCCGAGGTCCAGATCACCGTCAACCACCAGCACCACACCCTCTACCTGGCGCTGGACCAGGGCCTGCTGCTGTGGCAGCTGGTCCAGGCCGAGGGCGGCGAAGTCGTGTTCGCGAGCTCCTGGACGACGACCCCGGGGCGCAGCGCGCAGCGGGTGGCGTCGCTGCTGGCGACGCTCGGCGCCGAGCTGGTGCCGGTCGATGCTGCTGCCGAGGGACGCGACCGGTACAGCGCGTGGATGCTCGGCGGTCCGCCCGGGGCCGGTTACCACCTGTACCGCGCCTTGCAGGAGGCGGAATACCACCCGGATCTGTGCCACATCGATCACGTGCCGACGATCACGGTCGGCGTGACGGGTGGTCAGATTCGGATCACGGGCAAGGCCCGCACGCTGGGGCATTCGGTGAGCGACCACGCCGGGTGGGTGGCGGTGCTCAGCCGCTACAGCAGGGACGAACGCGGCGTACCGGACGCCGTGGTCTATGACGGGTCGCGGAGTAATGGCCCATGGAAGGACACCGCCCGGTGCGTGGCCGCCGTGGGGGCGCTGGTGGCGGTCAGCCGGCATCGGCGCACCACGACCGTCGGCGCCCGGATCCGGGAGGCCCTCACCGCTCGGGGCATCCCGTCGGGGCCGTGCCCGAGCGGGGACGGTGTGCGGGTGGCGCTCGCGGACGGCTCGGAGCTGGTGATCATCGACCCGGATGGCGGGGGCGAGTACCAGCCGAAGCACTACTGGGGCACGGAGGTGTGGCGCTACCGGCTGAACGCAGAGGGAGAGGCGGTGGGCCACCACCGGATCCTGACCGCCGAGAACCAGTCGGCGCGAGGGCTGGAGGGCCTGACGGCGGACCTGCCGCAGGTGCTGGACGTCGTCGAGAGCGAGGCCGCGAGCGCGGGCGGTGCACAACCCGTGTGAGTGCTGGCCGGGCCGGGGCGCGCAGCGCCGGCCCGGCTGGCGCCGCCCTGGTGCCCCGCTGGGGCGGACGACCTGGGGGCACGCATCGCATTTGCAGGTTTCATGTGGTAATGTTTTTTACATCGGCAAGTCGGGGTGCCCCCTCGCGCCGACCCCACCCGGGCTCCGGTTCACCGACGCCGCCCGCGGAGGGGCGGGGACCCAGCGCCCTTCGGTCGCCTTCGAACCGGACAGGGAGGCCGATCCGCACCCGCGCCTGGGAGCCCGTCCGGACGGCCGGACCGTGGCCACGACCACCATTACGACCCCGCCAGGAGAACAGCATGAGCACGCTCGACCGCACCAAGTACCCGCTCACCAGGGACTACCCCCCGATGGTGGGAGACCACGAGCGGCCCACCATCGACAAGACCGCGACCAGCGTCCACGGCTACCGCATCGGCAAGCCCGTCGGCCCCGGCTACGGGCACGGCACCCTCTACAGCGCCGTACCCGACAAGGCGGACGGGATCATCCGCACCGTCACCCGCGGGGCGCTCCCGGCGGACGACGACAACGCCCGGATGCTGCGGGAGTTCCTGAACGGCCCGCGCCGCGTCCACTTCTCGATCTACCTGCCCGCGCCGTTCGGGGAGCCCTGGACCGAGACCCGGCTGATGACCAGCCACGAGACCGTCGTCACCGGCGCGCCGAACCCGCAGGACTACCTGGTGTGGACCGCGTGGACGGAGGAGTACGGGCGCCAGTGGCTCGCCGACGCCTTCCCCGCCGGCATCCCCTCCGGGTCCTACAACCTGTACGCATCCTCTCCCGACATCGCGTGCCTCTCGGGCGGCGGCGGCCAGTGGTCGCTGTCGCGCTCCGTCGAGCTGTTCAACCCCGCCAGCTGAACCGACCGCCGACCGGGCCGAGGCTTCGCGCCTGCCGCCCGGTCGGCGCCGGCGGGACACCCGCCCAGCGCCTGCGCGGGGACGACGCTCCGGAGGTGCGCCATCTCGACATGAGCACGTTTAATGTGGTATTGTTTTTCATGTCGGAAGGGCCGGGCGGCCCGACCGTCTCAACCCGCCACCCCCAAGGAGCGCGCCATGCTGCTGACCACCGAGGTCACCACCGAAGAGATCGAGAAGACCACCGCCGCGAACGAGCAGCACGAGCGGCTGACCGCGCGCCTGCTGCCGCTCGCGGCCCGTACCAGCAGCCACAACGGGCCGGGTCAGCCGCTGTGGCACGCCACCCGGTTCGGCGACGACACGACGCAGACCACGGGCCAGTGGCTTGAGTTCCCCGGCGGTCGGCGCTCCCACCGGGTCGAGCTGAACAACCTGAGCCTGCCCACCGCCGTGAAGGTGCTGACGGACCTCGCCTCAACCGACCTGATCCCGATCGAGGCGCGTCCCGAGGCTCCGGCCCCCAGGGGCGAGGCCGCCCAGTGGCTCTCTCGCGCTGTCCCCGGGCTGCTGGCCGACGACAGCCCGCTCGGCACCTTCCCCTTCCCCGACGGTGCCGGGGAGCGGTTCACCTGCCGATTCACCACGGCCTGGCTGCCGGAGGCGATGGTGCGCATCGACCTGAACCGGCCGGGGCACCAGGCCCGCGTCGACGTGGCCGCCGGTGCCCTGGGCGGGCTGGAGGCGATGATCCTGCTCGCCTCCTACAACCAGACCCTGCTGCCGCTGCTCTGACCGGCGTCCGGCCGCCCGCCCCTTCGCGGGCGGCCGCCCCCTTCCGCCCGCCCAGGTGCCGACTTCCCCTGGCGGGCCCTCCCGCCGAACCCATCGAGGAGAGCCGTGCCCACCCCGCTGCGCACCGGTCGCGCCCTGCGCTTCGCCGCCCGGTCCATCGCCACCCGCGTGCAGGACGCGGACTGGCCGGCCGATATGCCCGCCGTCGCCGTCCACCTGCTCTCCGAGCACATCGGCGCCGACCCCCGCCACGGCTACCCGGGGCTGTGGCGGCGCCGGGCGGACGCCTGGCATACCTGGGCCACCGCCGACGAGCACGACCAGGCCGAGGAGTTCACCGAACGCCGGCTGGACCCACTGCTGCTGCTCGGCGACAACCCCGACGCCGTCCGCCAGCTGGCCGCCGTGCTCTGGGAGCAGCCCGGCGCCGGCCCGGACGTCTGGCGCCGCCGCATCCAGGCGTGGTCGGTGTTCGCCCACCCGCAGGACCAGGTGGCCGCCCTGTCGGAGGCCGCCCACCGCGTCGACCCGCCGCGGCTGCCGATCGGCTGGCTGACCATCGATCCGAGCCCGAAGCGGCACAGCCCCTTCGCCAAGGCCGACCAGATCATGGTGTTCAGCTCTGGCGGCAAGGACAGCCTGGTCATGCAGCACCTGGTGTGCACGGCCGCCGAGGCCGCTGGCGCGCTCGACAAGGTGGTCGTGATCCACAACGACCTCGGGCGCACCGACAGCGGTGAGCCGGTGGAGTGGCCCGGCACGCTGGACCTGGTACACCGCCAGTCCGCGCGCTACGGGGTGCCCGTCATCGTGACCCAGCGCGAGCAGGGCGGGCTGTTCCAGCAGTTCACCCGGGAGCGGCAGATGTGGCCCAGCGCGAACGCGCGCTGGTGCACCTCCGACCAGAAGGAGGGCCCCGGGAAGAAGCAGGTCACGCGCTTCGTCACCTGGCGGCGCGCGGAGCGGCCGGGCGAGCACGTGGTCGTGTACTACGCCCTGGGCCTGCGCGGGGCGGAATCGAAGGGCCGCGCGGGCAAGCCCGAGTTCGTCATCGACCGCGCCGCCAGCAACTCCCGGCGCACGGTCATCCGGTGGCACCCGATCATCGAGATGACCGACCGGCAGGTCTGGGAGACGATCCGCGACCACCAGCTGGAATACCACTGGGCGTACGACCTGGGGATGGACCGCCTGAGCTGCCGCCTGTGCGTCCTGGCCACCAAGGACGACCTGGTCCGCTCGGCGCAGCTCGGTCCGCAGCTGGCCGAGGACTACGCCGGGGCCGAGGAGAGCACCGGTCACACCTTCAAGCACGGGTTGTCGATCGCGGACGTCCGGGTGCTGGCCGGCCCCGTCGCGCGCGGCCGCCGGGCCAAGCGCCGCCGCGCCTGGTACCGCCGGATGCGGCCCGGCGCAGCGATCCGCCGCAATCTTGCCGAGCCCGACGGTCAGCTGGCCCTGTTCGGCTGACCCGGCGCCCGCCGCCGCCCGCCGCGGCGGCGGGCGCCCCCTTCCACGGGCGCGCGGGCCGCGCCCGACCCACCCGACCAAGGAGAGTGATCCCGTCATGCCCTCGACCCTTCGGTCCGCTCTGGGCCCCACCGCCGAGCAGCTGACCCTGGACCTCCCAGGAGAGAGCGGCTGGTGCCAGCGCTGGACGGCCCGCCGCCCGTCCTGGCTCAGGACCAGCGCGGGCGGGTTCGACCCGGAGGCGTACCGGTGCGTGGCGCTGGCGGAGGGCCCGGCACGGCGGTTCGTCGAGGCGCACCACTACAGCGGGTCCTGGCCGGTGGTCAGCATGGCGTTCGGGCTGCAACGCGTCGGCGAGGAGCCGGGACCGGGCGAGCCGCCGGGCGGCCGGTTGTACGGCGTGCTGACGCTGGGGGTGCCGATGAAGGTGGAGGTGCTGACCCGGGTGTTCCCCGAGTTGGCCCCCTACCGGCAGAGTCTGGAGCTCAACCGGCTGGTGCTCCTGGACGGCGCGGAGTCGAACGCCGAGTCGTGGTTCTGCGCCAGGGCGTTCGCGCTGGCCGCCGACCGGGGGGGTGCGCGGGGTGGTCGCCCACTCCGACCCGCAGCCGCGGACCAGGATCACCCCGCTGGGCAGCGAGTTGATCTCCCCTGGTCATGTCGGCCATGTCTACGCCGTCCAGGGGTTCGCCTATCTCGGCCGGACGCGGCCACGCCGGCTGACGGTGCTGCCGGACGCCACGGTGCTGTCCGACCGGGTCGCTTCCAAGATCCGGAACAACGAGGTGGGCCACCAGGCGGCGGAGCAGCGGCTGGTCGGGATGGGTGCGCGGCCGCGACGGCCGGGGGAGGGCGGCGCAAGGTGGCTGGCCGAAGCGCTGACGGCGGCCGGGGCAACCGTGCTCTCCCACCACGGGAACCACCGGTTCGCGAGAACTATCGGGCCCCACCGCATGGGTGTCCGGTTGGCCGGGACGGCGCTTCCTCGGCCGACACGAGCAGACGTGTAGCGTTTCATGTGGTATTGTTGTTCACGTCGGGCTGGCTTGGCGGCCGGCCTGGCCAACCCGCCCCCAGGAGAAGGAAACCAATGCCCGCCACCGTGAAGACCACCACCGAACTGCTCGCCACGGCGAACGCCGCCTTCATCGCCGCCGACGAGCACGCCGCTCCGACCGGCCGCCTCACCCGCCTGGGGTTCACCAGGGCCCAGAAGGCCTGCGAGGACGCCGGGAACCTGGTCGGCAAGATCCGGTTGCTGGCCGAAATGGAAGAGGTCGCAACCGTCCGCCCCGACAGCATCATCGCGGGGCACATCGGCACCGCACGCACCTCCGTCGAATGGGCCATGACCCATTGCCTGACCAGCGGCCAGCCGCGCACCGAGTGCCGCGCCTGCGACCACTCCGCCGCCCAGATCGCCGCCCTGGCGTCCTGACACCATCGCCCGGCCCTCCGCGGCCGGGCCCGCCCAGCCGCCTGCCCGCCACCGCTCCCGCGGCCGGGCAGGCGCCGGCCACCGCTCCACCCGATCGCGGCCCGGGACGCGCACCTTCGCGGCGGCGCCCGAGGAGCCGCTCAGCCCAAGCCCGCGCAACAGCAATGAGGACGCCATGACCGACTTCACTCAGGACCAGGCGACGACGTACATCGACAGCGTCGAGACCCACCTCGCCGCCGCCGGCCTGCGACCCCGCCACCTGGAGATCCGCGAGTACGACGAGTACGACACGGCGGGGAACACCATCCCCTCCGCCGTCCTCACCTGGCGAGCCGATCACCCGCTCGTCAGCGCCGAGCAGCACCCCGACGGCCTGCTCGCCGCCTGGTCGACCGAGAACGGCTGGCAGTGGGCCAGCCTCCGCGAGGACGGGAGCACCGAGCAGCCGGCCGGCCTCCCACTGGATGCTCTGGCCGACCCCGCACAGGTCGGCGCCGCACTCCTGCCCATCTCGCTCGGCCTGCGGGCCGACGCTGGCGAACAGGCCGTCATCGACGCCATCCGCGAGGCCTCCCGCGGCGTCAAACACGGCACCCCCACGTACGAGACCTGCACCTGCCACACCCACCCGTGCGGTGGAGTCGGCTGGGACCGCATTGAGCCCACCTGCCCGGATCACGGCGCCGGGGCCCCCTGCCTGATGTGGCACTGGGCCGCCTGCTGCCCCGCCAACCCCTGATCAACCGCACCCGGCGATCGGAACCATGCCCCGGCACCGGTGCCGAACGCGAGCACCCGCCGCATGTTTTATGTGGTATAGTTTTCCACATCGGGGGCGGTCCTGGCTGGTCCGCCCCCTCAACCCGCCCAGATCAACCAGGAGTAGCCCCCATGCCCCTCACCACCCTGCCGCTCGACAGCAACGGCCACCTGTTCATCCGGAAGGACAAGCTGGACGTCTACCTGGTCGACGACGAGGAGCCGCTCATCGTGCTGGGCGGCACGCCCTACTGCCTCTACTGCGACGAGAAGGTGGAGCTCACCGTCCGGGACGGCTCCGTCCAGACCGAGGAGCCCTGCCGGTACGCGGACGGCATCACGACCGTGATCACCCTGGAAGTGCCGTCCGGGAAGATGGTCGTCCGCGACAACCTGAGCCCGGTCTACGACTTCGACGTGGACTCGCAGGTGCGGGCCAGCTACTACTCCGCCCTCGGCAAGGCGCAGGCGATCGAGGCCCTGGCCGCCATCGGCTGCGCCTACGGGCCGGTGGGCAACAGCTGTCCGGGCCTGTACCGCACCGGGCCGGACCGGTACATCATCGCCGGTTCCGCCCTCGACGAGGACGGCGATGCCGTGGACCTGCCGGGCGAGGTCTGCCTGACAACCGTCTGCACCGACGTGTGGGCGTACTCGATCGCCGACCACGACCACTGGCGGAGCCGGGGCGGCGACCCCGCCAGGCAGCGGGTGGCGGTGGTCGAGGTGCCGCCGGGGACCTACCGGTTCACCCATCACAGCGGCGAGCGCGGCTTCGACCAGCACTCCGAGGAACGAGTCATCTTCGCCCACGTCGAGCGCATCGCCTGACACGGCCGCGCGCGGCCGGCCCCTAGCATCCACCGCGGGGGTCGACCGCGACCACCGCAGACCCGGCGCGCGCCGGACCCGCAGCCGCACAGCAACCCGACCAGCGAACACCGCCATGACCGATGGTGCGAGCACTGCCGCACCGCCGGCCCCTGCTCGGCGGCCTCGCCGACCCGCACCCCGCCGACGTCCGACGCCGCCCGCACCCCGCGGGCGGCCCCACCCCGAAGGAGTCAACCGATGCGACTGACCGCCCTCCCCGAGAACCTGCCCGTGTCCGCCGGCTACCTCACGGCCGCCTGCGCCGGCATCATCGCCTCCGCCCACCAGAACACCATCGACGAGTACGGCGCCAAGGTGGAGGCCACCGAAGCCGACGAGGAGCAGCAGGGCCTGAGCGACTCTGCGCGGGACCAGGTGCTGCGCCTGATCGACGACGCCGTGGCTGACGCCGTGGTGACCGTGTCCTGGCCGAAGGGGCACCCGTTGGCCGCGGGAGACCAGGGCCACCCGGTGGTCTACGAGGTCGGCTACGCCGAGGAGGCCGGGGCCGAGCTGCGGTCCTGACGCCCCCTTCGGGCGGGCGGCTGGCCCGTCCCCCCGGGGACTCCCCCCGGGGCCGGTCGGAGCAGGCCGCCCGATGACGTGGGGCCGACCGGCCATCCGGGCACCGTCGCGTCACCCTGTTGGGGCTGGCGCGGCACGGAGCAGCGGCTGGTCGCCGACGGGCGCACAGCAGCGGGGGCCTGCGCCCCGAGAGCCGAACGGCGGGCGGGCCCGGGGGGTCCCGGGCCCGCCCGCCGTTCTATTCGGTGGGAAGGCTGGTGATCAGGCGGGGGAGGTCCGCCGGTTCGAGCACATCCCAGGGGAGTGGCTGCGGCTCGTGCTCCTCGTTCAGGACCAGGACCTTGACGCCGACCGGCGTGCTGTCCCTCAGCGTTCCGCCGGGCTCGATCTCGACCTCGAAGCGCACGCGCAGCGTCCGGCGGTTGGAGTACCCGAGCTTGCCGGTCAGAAGGTCGATGAGTTCGTCGCGGCTCGCCGAGTCGAGAGGCACGCTGTCACCGCGTCGGCATCCGTCGCAGGTGCAGCCGGGACTGTCGATGGGCCGCTTGTTCTTGGACATGGTGGGCTCCTTGGTGGGTGCGGGTTGAGCGGTTCGGCCGCCCGGCCGTTCCGACATGGAAAACTATACCACACAGAAGAAGCAATCGTCCATCTTGCATTGCAGGTTTCATGTGGTATTGTTGTTCATAGCGGAACGGCCGGGCGGCCGGACCGTTCAACCCGCACTCACCAGGGAGTCACAGCATGGACAGCACGTTCACCACCACCGAGACGCCCACGCCCGTCCCGCCCACCGCGGACGTGACCGTCGCCTTCACCGCCACCGGCGATCCGGTGGTGCACGTCAGCGACTGCGGCCACCACGAGCGCCGTACGGCGCTGAGCACCGCCGCCGCCCGGCAGATGAAGGCCAGCAGCTGGACCGACGTCGCGGTGATCCTGTTCGGCGACACCATCGCGGAGTCGGGATTGACTCCCTTCGACTACGCCGACGAGCTCAGCATCGCCAGCTGCGCCCTCCGCATCCCGCACGGCGCCCCGGACGGCAAGAGCCGATGGACCCGGCAGCGGCGCGAGCAGGGCTTCCAGAGCCGAGAGCACTTCGAGGCCGCTCTCGCCCACTGGGCGCACACGGCGGCCTGCGCGGAGTGCCGGAGCCCAGGCCCGTCGGTGCTCACGGACGACGGGTGGCAGGGCACCGCCAACGTCTGCCCCGAGGGCCAGCGGCTGTTCGACGTCGAGTCCGCTTTCAGCCCCTACCGCTGACCCGGCCCGGAGGGGCGCCCTGCAGGCGCCCCTCCCCCGGCGGCCCACCCTCCGCCGGGGCCGCACCCGGCCCCCGCTCACCACACCTGCCCTGGAGTCCCGATGCCGATCTTCCTTGAAGCCCCCAAGCCCTATGCCGCTGGCCCCGACGGCCGAGGCTGGACCCGCCTGAGCCTTGGTGCCCACATCGGCGACCGCGACGCCCAGTGCCCGCTGCGCCCGAAGACCTACGCCGCGCTGGCCGAGAGCCGACGCAGCACCCAGCTGTCGGCCTGGGGCCCCTACCGGCCCTGCGTCAGCCAGGCCGCGCACGACTGCCTGACCTGCCCGGCGCTCACCAGCGCCCCCCGGGAGATGCCCGTGAACGCCCCGCTGGTCCTGGTCCGCATCGAGGAGCGCACCGTCGGCGAGATGTTCACCGCCGAGCGTCACGAGCTCCTGTGGCCGTGCACCGGCCCCGAGGACCGCGCCTACCGGACCGGGGAGCCCTGGGACTACGAGCAGATCAACCGCCTCGCGGGCTGGGAGGTCGGCCAACAGTTCTGGGACCAGCACGGCCGGGGCTTCTGGCTGGAGCGCACCTTGTATGTACGGGCCCCGCACGTGGAGATCCGCACACAGCGCAACCGGCACGCCGTCATCGTCGGCGGCACCCGCGCCGCACTGGTCGTCTGTTCCGGGGAGTGCCAGCACGACGAGCGGCTCCTCAACCTGATCAGCCACCACACCCCGGAGAGCGCCGACGAACAGCGCGTCACCCCGTCCACGTGGGATCTCGATGGCGCCCGCGCCGAGGCCAACGGGCTCCGGGCCGGGGCGCACCACCGGAGCCACTACGAGATCCGCCTGACGGTCCGCCGGCCCGAGACCGTCGCCGAGCTGCTGCACGTCAGCTTCGACGGATCGACCTGGACCGCCGCGCAGATCACGGCCATCACGAGCGCCGCCCTGCCGCTACTGGACGCCGACGCGGCCCCGCCCACCCGCTGACGGGAGCAGCCCGGAACCCGGGCCTCGGGGGGGGGGGGGGGGGCAGCAACCACCCCCCCCCGGGGGCGGGGGGGGGGCCCCCCCCCCCGGCCGGGGTGTTGTGGTTGTTTTTTTTTATAAAGGGGAT
>NZ_JBHZCN010000119.1:0-25133 GCF_042755465.1 Kitasatospora sp. NPDC059160
CGACCCAGGCGAGAGGGACGCGCTGCGGGAGGGGGCGGTGGAGGGGGTGGGTGCGGAGAGCGGCGTAACGGGTGATTTTCAGACCGCCCACGGCGAGCACCCCGTCCGATGAGGGTCGGCGGTCCGAAAATCACCCAGCCGCCGGAGCACCCACCCCCGGAACCGCCCCCGGACCCACCCACCCTCCCGAAAGCCCACCCCCGAACCAAAGCCCCGCGCAGCGGCCCCCACCCCCCACACAAAGAGGGCGCCCCCTCCCCGACCCGAAGGTCGAAAAGGGGACGCCCTCAAAGAGCCCGGCTACAACCTCAGTTGTCGCCGTCCTCGTCGATCAGGAAGCCCCGCATCGGCGCCGGAGCCTGCTGCATCGGCTGCGGCGGCTGCGGCCGCACGGCCGCCATCGGCTGGGTCATCCCGGCCGGCTGCATCTGCGGCGCACCGGTGTTCCCACCCTGCTGCCCGCCGAAGCTCGGCGCCGGCGGGTTCCCACCGAAGGAGCTCTGCCCCCCGAACGACGGCGAGTTGCCACCGAACGACGGCTGGTTCCCACCGAACGACGGCGCGGAGCCCATCGACCCGGCACCGGCCGGAGCCATCGACGACGCCGCCGGCGGCAGCGACGCGGTGGCGGGGATCCGCGGCGGGGCGAGCGAGTCGTCGGCCTGCGACTCCAGCTGGCGCAGCTGGGTCTCCAGGTACGACTTCAGTCGCGTGCGGTACTCGCGCTCGAACGCCCGCAGGTCCTCGACCTTGCGCTCCAGCGTGGCCCGCGCGGACTCCAGCGACCCCATCGCGACGCGGTGCTTCTCCTGCGCGTCCCGCTCCAGGGCGTCGGCCTTGGCCCGGGCGTCGCGCTCCAGACCCTCGGCCCGGCTGCGCGCCTCGCCGACGATCTTGTTGGCCTCGGAGCGGGCCTCGGAGATCGCCTGGTCGGCGGTCTGCTGGGCGAGCGCCAGCACACGCGCGGCGCTGTCACCGCCCGGGCCCTGCTGCTGCTGCATCGGGCCGCCGAGCGGGCCGCCCATCGGCTGCATCTGCTGCTGCTGGCCCATGCCCTGGCCCATCGGCTGCATCTGCTGCTGCTGGCCCATGCCCTGGCCCATCGGGTTGCCCATCTGCTGCGGGCCACCGGGACCGCCCATGGGCTGGAGCATCTGACCGCCCATCGGCTGGACCAGCTGCTGCTGGCCGCCCATGGTCTGGCCCATCTGCTGGGGACCGCCGGGGCCCATCCCGCCACCCGGGCCGGCCGGGAGCTGCGGCGCACCGGACGGCAGGCCGAGGGGCTGGTTGCCCATCTGCTGCTGCTGCGGACCACCCGGACCCATCTGCTGCGGACCGCCCGGACCCATCTGCTGCGGGCCGCCGGGGCCCATCTGCTGCGGGCCGCCCGGACCCTGCTGGCCGGGGACCGGCGGGCCGGATATGGCGGCCGGGACGGGAGCGGCCGGACGCTGGGCGTCCTGCGGCGGCTCCTTCCGCATGTTGGCCTGGTTCTGCGCGGCGGCACGAGTCGCGGCGGCCAGCTTGGCCCGCAGGTCCTCGTTCTCCCGGAGGAGGCGGGTCAGCTCCGCCTCGACCTCGTCGAGGAAGGCATCGACCTCGTCCTCGTCATAGCCTTCACGCAGGCGGACGGTCGTGAACTGCTTGTTCCGAACGTCCTCGGGGGTCAATGGCATCTCTTCACCTCAACGTGATCGTCGGCACACCGGCATCCTGTCGCATCGCTCACCTACGACTAGGGGTGCACAAGCGAGATCAGGACATACACAATGATCATCAGTACGAAGAAGGACAGGTCGAGCGCCACGCCCCCGAAACGCAACGGCGGAATGAACCGCCGAAGAAGCTTGAGCGGCGGATCCGTGACAGTGTACGTGGCCTCCAGGACCAGGACCATGGCCTTGCCCGGCCGCCACGAACGCGCGAACTGGAAGACCCAGTCCATGACCAGTCGCACGAGCAGGAACACCAGGAAGACGGTCAGGGCGTAGTAGAGCACCGCCCACACGATGTCCATCGCGTTTTCCCTCTCCCCGGTTCCGGGCCCTGGGGCCCACCGCTCGTCACCTGTCGCCAACCACTGTTGATCAGATCCACACGTAAAGTCGTGGCCGGGTCAGCTCTGGTTGAAGAACCCACCCTCGGCGATCCGAGCCTTGTCCTCCGCCGTGACATCGACGTTAGCAGGCGACAGCAGGAACACCTTCTGTGTCACGCGCTCGATACTGCCGTGCAGACCGAAGACGAGTCCAGCGGCGAAGTCTACGAGCCGCTTGGCATCCGTGTCGTCCATCTCGGTCAGATTCATGATCACGGGGGTCCCGCCGCGGAACTGTTCCCCGATGGTACGGGCCTCGTTGTAGGTCCGGGGGTGCAGCGTGGTGATGCGGTAGGGCTCTCGTTCGTTCACGACCTTGGGCATGATCACCGGGGCGCTCTTCTCCAGGTTGTGGCGGCGTTCGGGTGTGATGGACGACACGGGGGCCATCCTCGGGGTCTCCTGCCGGATCGGCACCGCGGCCGGGACCGGCTGCGGGGTGATCGAGGAGACCGGGGCGGGCGCGGGGGCGGCTGCCGGCCGGGGGATGTCCTCGGTCCGCTGCCCCGTGCGGATCGGCTCGGGGTCCGCGTCGTAGTCGTCGTCGGGGTCGTACCCCTGGCCGTCGTACGTCTCGTCCTCCACGAGGCCGAGGTAGACCGCCATCTTGCGCATTGCGCCGGCCATGCTCCTGTCTCCTCCGCTTGTGGTGGACCGTCCCCGGTGGCCGGGCCACAGAGGGCCCCGCCCGCGGATTTCCGCGATCCCCCACGACGGCGCGTCAGGTCGACAACCTGTCAGAGTACGTGGAGTGGGGGCCGCGGAGCTGCGATCCACGGTTGGCTAGCACTTCGGAAAGCTGCTAGCTTCTGTCCTATTTTGTCCTGCAGTCTGATCTACTACCCGGTGACGTTACCCGAGGGGTGACCTCACTCCGAGTACCGCCGTTCCGACGCGTACATGTGTCGCTCCGGCGGCAATCGCCTGCTCAAGGTCGCCGCTCATGCCTGCGGAGACCATGGTGGCAGCCGGATGGGCCGCCCGTACGGCGGTTGCGATTTCCGCCAGCCGCTCGAAGGCCCGGACCGGGTCGCCGGCCAGCGGACCGGCCAGCGGAGCGACCGTCATCACACCGTCCAGGCGCAGCCCGGGCGTGTCGGCGATCGCGTCGGTGAGTTCGGCGACGTCCTCGGGGGCGACCCCGGCCCGGTGCGCGCCCTCCCCGTGCTCCTTGTCCAGTGCCACCTGCACCAGGCAGCCCAGTTCCGGGCGTTCGGACTTGAGCACGGCCGCCGAGAGCGACTCGACGAGCCGCAGCCGGTCCACCGAGTGCACGTGGTTCGCGTAGCGGACCACGGAGCGGACCTTGTTGGTCTGGAGCTGGCCGACGAAGTGCCAGCTGAGAGGAAGGTTTCTGCACTGCTCCGCCTTGGGAGCGGCGTCCTGGTCGCGGTTCTCCGCGACGTCCGTCACACCCAGTCCGGCCAGCAGCGCGCTGTCCTCGGCCGGGTAGGTCTTGGTGACGACGATCAGGCTGACGTCCTCGCGCGGGCGTCCGGCGGCCGCACAGGCGTCCGCGATCCGGCGCTCGACCACGTCGAGGTTGGCCCCGAGCTGCTCGTACCGGGCCCGCTGGCCCTCCGTCAGGGCCTCCGAGAACTGCCCGCCGCCAGGGAACGGCCCGTAGATGTCGTTCGTCATCAGTGATCAGAGTCCAACCAGACGTAGCTCGCGAGCCGACCCGTGCGCTGCTCGCGGCGATAGGAGAAGTGATCGGCGGATTCGAGGGTGCAGACCGGTGAGCGCACCAGTTCGGTGACCCCGGCCGCGGCCAGTTGGGCGGCGACCCCCTCCGGCACGTCCAGCGCCGGGGTTCCCCACGAAGTCTCGGCGAAGGCCGCCGGGACGACCTCGGCGACCTCGGCGCGCAGCCCGGGCGGCACCTCGTAGCAGCGGCCGCAGACCGCGGGGCCGGTGGCGGCGGTGATCCGCGCCGGTTCGGCCCCCAGTTCGACCATCGCCCGCACGACCGCGGGCACCACTCCGGCCGCCAGCCCGGGCCGGCCCGCGTGGGCCGCGCCCACCACGCCTGCCACCGGGTCGGCCAGCAGCACCGGGGTGCAGTCCGCGGTCAGCACCGCGAGCACGAGCGGGCGGTCGGTGACCACCGCGTCCACCGTCGGGGCCTGCCCGAGCGGCTGGCGCTGCGTCACCACGGCGACCTCGGCGCCGTGCACCTGGTTCATCCAGACCACGTCGGCCGGGTCGAGCCCCAGCTCCCGGGCCGCGACGGCCCGGTTCTCCCGGACCGCCTCCGGGTCGTCGCCCACCGCGCCGCCGAGGTTCAGCTCCCCGTACGGCGAAGTGCTCACCCCGCCCCACCGATCGGTGAAGGCGAAGTGAGCACCAGCGCGAACCGCGTGATCGATCACTTAAGGAAGTCCGGCACGTCGAGTTCCTCGGCCGGGCTCTCCACGAAGGGCTGGCGGGCGGGCTGCACCTGCGGCGGCACCGGGGCGGCGGCGGTCGTGGTGGCCGAGGTCTCGGCCGAACGCGACGGGGCGGCCGCGGCCTCCCCCTCCGAACGGGACGTCACCGAGCCGATGGTCCCGTAGGACGGACGGCCGACCGGGCGCTCCGGAGCGGCCGGCGGGGTCGCCGGAGCGGCGGGGGTGGTGGACTTCACCACCGGGTCGCGGACGATCGCCGGCGGCTGGCCGCCGTCGAAGCCGGCCGCGATGACGGTGACCCGCACCTCGTCGCCGAGCGCGTCGTCGATGACCGCACCGAAGATGATGTTGGCCTCGGGGTGGGCGGCCTCGCTGACCAGCTGGGCCGACTCGTTGATCTCGAACAGGCCGAGGTCGGAGCCGCCCGAGATGGACAGCAGCACGCCGCGGGCGCCGTCGATCGAGGCCTCCAGCAGCGGCGAGGAGATCGCCATCACGGCGGCGGCCTTGGCGCGGTCCTCACCACGGGCCGAACCGATGCCCATGAGCGCCGAACCGGCCTCCGACATGACGGACTTGACGTCGGCGAAGTCGAGGTTGATCAGGCCCGGGGTGGTGATCAGGTCGGTGATGCCCTGGACACCGGAGAGCAGGACCTGGTCGGCCGAGCGGAACGCGTCGAGCACGCTGACCTGGCGGTCCGAGATGGACAGCAGCCGGTCGTTGGGGATCACGATGAGGGTGTCGACCTCTTCGCGCAGGGAGGCGATGCCGTCCTCGGCCTGGTTGGCCCGGCGGCGGCCCTCGAAGGTGAACGGACGGGTGACCACGCCGATGGTCAGGGCGCCCAGCGAGCGGGCGATGTTGGCGACGACGGGCGCGCCGCCCGTGCCCGTGCCACCGCCCTCGCCGGCGGTGACGAAGACCATGTCGGCCCCCTTGAGGACCTCCTCGATCTCCTCGCGGTGGTCCTCGGCGGCCTTGCGGCCGACCTCGGGGTTGGCGCCGGCGCCGAGGCCCCGGGTGAGTTCACGGCCCACATCGAGCTTGACGTCGGCGTCGCTCATGAGGAGGGCCTGCGCATCGGTGTTGATCGCGATGAACTCGACGCCCTTGAGACCGACCTCGATCATCCGGTTGATGGCGTTGACACCACCGCCGCCGATTCCGACGACCTTGATGACTGCGAGGTAGTTCTGCGGTGCTGCCACGTCGAAGGCCTCTCGCCTCGAATTTCCGGGTCGACCCGCCCCGACGGGGGGCCGTGTCGACGGATGTCGATGGGTAGGGAGCCTGGTTTCTGACTGAATGTCCGAAATGCCGACCGCCGACCCCAACCCTAAACTTGACCTTTAGGGTTAGTTCTGTGCCCCCGTCACATCACCAATGGACACAGTCTGGTGACACAGGACACTAGGTGGCTCCGGGCACGCGTTTCAACGAACACGCCGAGCTTCCCTTTTTCTTTTGAGCCTATGTGATCATCGGCCGGCAATGGAAACCGGGGGTGACCACCAAGGGTCGGGCCGACACTCCGCAGCGTCAACCCCTCCCTCCGGCACAGAATCTAGCGGATCAGCCGGACACCGCCGGCGCCTCCGGCGCCGTCACGTCGAAGTTGGTGCCCTTCTGCTTCATCAGTGCGAGCAGCACCCGGGCCTTCCGGTCGGTCTGCTCCGGGCTCCCCCAGCGCACCGTCGCACCCCCGCTGAGCTGCAGTTCGATGTCGTCGTAGGAGTGCACCAGGACCGATCCGGCCCGCTTGGCGATCTCCGGCGGGAGTCCGGCGGCCACCGCCACCGCACCCTGCACCAACTGTCCCCGGGAGATCACCCCGTCCACGTCCTTCGCAGGCTGACTGAGCCGCAGTTCCACCACCGGCACGCCCGCCGGCGGGGCCGCCTCGGTGGCGAAGCTCACGCCTGCGGCGTCCACCTGGGTGAACTGACCGTCATCCCCCTTGACGGCGGCGGCCGCCGTCCGCTGCACCACCTTGACCTGCAGGGTGTGCGGCCAGCCCCGCCAGACCTCGGCCTTCGCCACCCGGGGGAGCGCCTCCACCCGCCGGCGGACGCCGTCCAGGTCGACCCGGGCCAGCGGGCCGTCGGCGACCCCGCCGACGGCCGCGCGGACCTGGTCCGGCGTCAGCTTCTCGTCCGCGGCACCCTGGACGGCGACGTCGCGCACGTCCAGCAGCGAGGAGAAGAACACCACCCAGGCCAGCGCGCCCAGCACCGCGGCGCCGAGCGCGCTCAGCACCACGACGCCCCGCCGGGAGAGCCGGAGGCGGGGAGCGGACTCCTCGTCCCCGAACTCGTCCTCCTCGTGGGAGCGCCCCCGGCCGGCGGCCGGGGGCGAGCCGGCGGGCCGGCCGTCAACCACGACGGCGACCGCCCCGGTGGGCCTGGATCGCCTCGTACACCATGCCGACCAGCAGGTCGTCCGCGTCCCGGCGGCCGAACTCGGCGGCGGCCCGGCTCATGTCCCACAGCCGCTGCGGGTCGGTGAGCACCGGCAGCACGTTCTGCAGCACCCAGTCCGAGGTCAGCTCGGCGTCGTCCACCAGCAGACCGCCGCCGGCCTTGACCATCGGCTGGGCGTTCAGCCGCTGCTCGCCGTTGCCGATCGGCAGCGGCACGAAGGCGGCGGGCAGGCCGACCGCGGCCAGCTCGGCGACGGTCATCGCGCCGGCCCGGCAGAGCATCAGGTCGGCGGCCGCGTAGGCGAGGTCCATCCGGTCGATGTACGGCACCGGGCGGTACGGCGGCATCCCGGGGACGTCGGCGACCTGCGGCAGCTCGTTCTTCGGGCCGACCGCGTGCAGGATCTGCACGCCGTACTGCTGCAGCCGCGGGGCGATCGCGGTGATCGTCTCGTTGAGCCGGCGCGCGCCCTGGGAGCCGCCGGAGACCAGCAGGGTGGGCAGCCGCTGGTCGAGGCCGAAGTACTGGCGGGCCTCCGGCCGGGTGGCGTTGCGGTCCAGGGTGGCGATGGTCCGGCGCAGCGGGATGCCGATGTACCGGGAGTCGCGCAGCTTGCTGTCCGGGGTGGAGACCGCGACGAAGTCGGTGTAGCGGGCGCCGATCTTGTTGGCCAGGCCGGGGCGGGCGTTGGCCTCGTGCACCACGATCGGCACGCCGGCCCGCTTGGCGGCCAGGTAGGCGGGCATCGCGACGTAGCCGCCGAAGCCGACCACGGCGTCCGCGTTGACCCGCTCGATGATCTCCTGGGCGGCCCGCACGGTGCCGCGCAGCCGGCCGGGGACGGTGATCAGCTCGGGGGTGGGCTTGCGGGGCAGCGGCACGGCCGGGATGAGCTCCAGCTGGTAGCCGCGCTCGGGTACCAGTCGGGTCTCCAGCCCCTTCTCGGTGCCCAGGGCGGTGATCCCGATGGACGGGTCGTGCCTGCGGAGTGCGTCCGCGAGGGCCAGGGCCGGCTCGATGTGACCGGCGGTCCCCCCGCCGGCGAGTACGACATGCACCGAAATTCACCGCTCCCTGCGTGCCGGTCCGGGGACCGGGCGCGCTGTGGTTCGTCGTCGTGGCAGCACCCGGGCCAGTCGCTTCCTGATCCGGGAGTTCTTGTTCCGGGCGGCCAGGGCCGCCTTCGCGCCCGAGGAGCTGCGTGCCAGGCACAGCAGCACCCCGATCGCGGACATGGCCGACAGCATGGCGGAACCGCCGTAGGAGAACAGCGGGAGCGGGACGCCCGCGATGGGCAGCAGTCCCAGCGCCGACCCCAGGTTGATCATGGCCTGCGCCATGATCCAGGTGGTGGCGGCTCCCGCGGCGTACCTGACGAAGGGGTCCTTCGTACCGATGGCCACACGGATACCCGCGTAGCCTAGTGCCGCGAAGAGGCCGATCACCGACAGCGTCCCCACCAGACCGAGTTCCTCGCCGGTCGCGGCGAAGATGAAGTCGGTGTGCGCCTCCGGCAGCTGGCCCCACTTCTCCACGCCGGCGCCGAGGCCGGTGCCGAAGCCGCCGCCGAGCGCGAACGAGTAGACGCCGTGCAGCGCCTGGAAGCAGGCGCCGTCCGGATCCAGCTTGGTGACGCCGATGCAGCCCAGGCGCTCGGCCCGGTGCGGCACGGTGATCACCAGGGCGGTGCAGACCACGACCGCCACCCCGAGGGTGGCCACGAACAGCCGCAGCGGTGCGCCGACCATCCAGAGCAGCGCGAACACCATGGCCACCAGGATCATCGAGGTGCCCATGTCACCGCCGATCATGATCAGCGCGAGCAGCAGCAGGGCGCCGGGCACCAGCGGGACCAGCAGGTGCTTCCAGGTGGTGAGGGTGCCGGCCTTCTGCTTGCGGGCGAGCAGGTCGGCGCCCCAGAGGACCAGCGCGAGCTTGGCGAACTCGGAGGGCTGGAACTGGAAGAACCCGAAGTCCAGCCAGTTCTGGTTGCCGTTGATCCGCACGCCGATGCCGGGCACCGCGACCAGCGCGAGGGCGCCGATCACCCCGAACATCACCGGGTAGACGATCACCCGCAGCACCGCCACCGGGACGGAGGCGAAGCCGGCCAGCAGGACCAGCCCGAGGATGGCCGCGATCAGCTGCTTGAGGAAGTAGTACTGCGCGGTGTGGTGCTGGTTCAGCGCCAGGATCTGCGAGGCCGAGAAGACCATCATCAGGCCGAGCACGACCAGCAGCAGGGTCGTGCCGACGATCAGCAGGTACGGCGTGAGCGGCCGGTCCAGCCAGTAGCGGACGCGGGCCCGGAAGGCCTGCAACCGCCCCAGCGGACCGGCCGACTTGTACTTGGTCGTGGTGGCGGAGATCACTCGCCACGGCTCGGCGGTGTCCTGCTTCGTGCCGCCGGAATCCGCCCTGCCCTGCCCCGCCACTGCCCGCTCCCACTCTCTGAGGCCCGTTCGCCTCCGGGCCGCCCCGACCCGGCGCCGACGGTCGTCGGCGCGGCCCTTCGGCCCGGTCTCCAGGGGCCCGACTACGCGCCCGCCAGCTCCCGGACGGCCGCCGCGAACAGGTCGCCGCGCTCGCCGTAGTTGGTGAACATGTCCATCGAGGCGCAGGCCGGGGCCAGCAGCACCGTGTCACCCGATCGGGCGAGCGTCGCGGCCGTTCGAACGGCCTCGGTCATCGCCACCGCGCCAGTCTGGCCCTCGGCCGCCTCGATCACCGGCACATCCGGAGCGTGTCGCTCCAGCGCCGCGCGGATCAGCGCCCGGTCCTGCCCGATCAGCACGACCGCGCGCAGCCGCTCGGCCGCGCCCTGGACCAGGTCGTCGAAGGTCGCGCCCTTGGCCAGTCCCCCGGCGATCCAGACGATCGGCCGGTAGGCGGCCAGCGAGGCCGCCGCGGCGTGGGTGTTGGTGGCCTTGGAGTCGTCGATGTACGTGACCTCGCGGACCGTACCGACCTCGGCGATCCGGTGGGCGTCCGGGCGGAAGGCCCGCAGGCCCTCCCGGACGGCCTTCGGGTCGACCCCGTACGACCGGGCCAGCGCCGCCGCGGCCAGCGCGTTGGCGATGTTGTGCGGGGCCGGCGGGTTGACGTCCTCGACGGCGCCCAGCTCGGCCGCGTTCTTGGCCCGGTCCTCGACGAAGGCACGGTCCACCAGCAGTCCGTCCACCACGCCGAAGTTCGACGGGCTCGGCGCGCCGAGGCCGAAGCCGATCGCCCGGCAGCCCTCCTCGACGTCGGCCTCCATGACCAGCGCCTCGGTGGCCGGGTCGGCCAGGTTGTACACGCAGGCCACCACGTTGCCCTCGTAGATCCGGCCCTTGTCGGCGGCGTACGCCTCCATCGAGCCGTGCCAGTCGAGGTGGTCCGGGGCCAGGTTGAGCACGGCCGCCGAGTACGGGCGCAGCGAGGGCGCCCAGTGCAGCTGGTAGCTGGAGAGCTCGACGGCGAGCACGTCGTACGGCTCCTCGGCGAGCACCGCGTCCAGCACCGAGACCCCGACGTTGCCGACGGCGGCGGTGCGCTTGCCGGCCGCGGTGAGGATCGAGGCGAGCATCTGGACGGTGGTGGTCTTGCCGTTGGTGCCGGTCACGGCCAGCCAGGGGGCGGGCTCGCCGGTGCCCGGCAGCGGCTTGCGCAGCCGCCAGGCCAGCTCGACGTCGCCCCAGACCGGCACGCCGGCCGCCGCGGCGGCGGCGAACAGCGGGCTGTCGGGGGCCCAGCCGGGCGAGGTGACGATCAGTGCGGTGCCCTCGGGCAGGCTCGCGCCGTCGCCCAGGCGCACCGCGACGCCCACCGCCTCCAGCTCGGCGGCGCGGGCCCGCAGGCCCTCGCCGCTGCCGCCGTCGACCACGGTGACGCTCGCGCCGAGCCCCTTCAGGACGCGCGCGGCGCTGATGCCCGAGACGCCGAGGCCGGCGACCACCACGGGCAGGTTCACAAAGTCAGGATTCGTCATCCGGTCCGGTATCCCGCGTAGAAGAGGCCGAGGCCGACGGCCACGCACAGGCCCTGGATGATCCAGAAGCGGACCACGACCAGGACCTCGCTCCAGCCCTTGAGTTCGAAGTGGTGCTGCAGTGGTGCCATCTTGAAGACGCGCTTGCCGGTCATCCGGAAGGAGCCGACCTGGATGATCACCGACAGCGTGATGATCATGAAGAGGCCGCCGAGCAGGATCAGCAGCAGCTCGGTGCGCGAGCAGATCGCCAGACCGGCCAGGGCGCCGCCGAGGGCGAGCGAGCCGGTGTCACCCATGAAGATCTTGGCGGGCGAGGTGTTCCACCAGAGGAAGCCGAAGCAGGAGCCCATCAGGGCGGAGGCCACCACCGCGAGGTCCAGTGGGTCCCGGACGTCGTAGCAGGCGCCGGTGGCGGAGATGAAGTAGGCGCAGCTCTGGGTGTACTCCCAGACGCCGATGAAGGTGTAGGCGCCGAAGGCCATCACCGAGGCGCCGGTGGCCAGACCGTCCAGGCCGTCCGTCAGGTTCACGCCGTTGGAGGTCGCCGCGATCATGAAGTACGCGAAGATGACGAACAGCACCGGGCCGATCGACCACTTGAAGTCGCGCACGAAGGACAGCGACTGGGAGGCCGGGCTGAGCCCGCGGTCGTCGTGGAACTGCAGCGCCAGGACGGCGAACACCAGACCGACGATGGACTGGCCGGCCAGCTTCGCCTTCGCCCGCAGGCCGAGCGAACGGCGCTTGACGACCTTGATGTAGTCGTCCAGGAAGCCGACCAGGCCCAGGCCCGCGGTCAGGAAGAGCACCAGCAGCCCGGAGGCGGTCGGGCTGTCGCCCGTTATCGCCTTCGTGGCGAAGTACGCGATCAGGGTCGCCAGGATGAAGGCGATGCCGCCCATGGTGGGCGTGCCCTTCTTGCTGTGGTGCGCCTTGGGGCCGTCGTCACGGATGTACTGGCCGTAGCCGCCCCGTGCGAGCAGCTTGATCAGGGCGGGCGTGCCGACCAGCGAGAGGATCAGGCCGATCATCCCGGAGAAGAGGATCTGCTTCATCATCGGGCAGCACCGTCCGCCAGGAGGGCCTCGGCCACCTTCTCCAGCCCCACCGAACGGGACGCCTTCACCAGGACCACATCCCCCGGCCGAAGCTGACTGCGCAGCAGTTCGACCGCCGCGTCCGCGTCGGACACCAGCACCGACTCCTCACCCCACGAACCTTCGTTCCTCGCACCGAGTTCCATGCAGGCCGCCTCGCGTCCACCCACCGCCACCAGCTTGGTGACGTCGAGTCGGACGGCGAGCCGCCCGATGGCGTCGTGCTCGGCCAGGCTCTCCTCGCCGAGCTCCCGCATCTCGCCGAGCACCGCCCAGGTACGGCGGCGCTCCGGACCGCGGCCGCCGATCGAGACCAGCGCCCGCAGCGCGGCCCGCATCGAGTCGGGATTCGCGTTGTAGGCGTCGTTGACGACGGTGACACCATCGGCCCGGTCGACGACCTCCATGCGCCAGCGGGACAGCGCACCCGCTTCGCCCAGGGCTGCCGCGGTGTCGTCGACGGTCATCCCGAGCTCCGTCGCCACCGCGGCGGCGGCGAGGGCGTTCGAGACGTGGTGCTCACCGTACAGGCGCAGTTGTACGGGTGCGGAACCGGCCGGGGTGGTGAGCGTGAACGATGGCCGCCCGGTGGCGTCCAGGCGAACGTCGGTCGCCCGGACGTGGGCGTCCGGGGACTCCCCGAACAGGACCACCTTCGCCCTGGTGCGCGACGCCATGGCGCGCACCAGCCGGTCGTCCGCGTTCAGGATCGCGGCGCCGTCGGCGGGCAGCGCCTCGACCAGCTCGCCCTTGGCCTCGGCGATCGCCTCCTGGGAGCCGAACTCGCCGACGTGGGCGGTGCCGACGTTGAGCACCAGGCCGATCCGCGGCGGGGTGATCGAGGTGAGGTACTCGATGTCGCCCTTGTGCCGGGCGCCCATCTCCATGACCAGGTGCCGGGTGCCCTCCTCGACCCGCAGCGCGGTCATCGGGTGGCCGATCTCGTTGTTCAGCGAGCCGGGCGGGAAGACCGTCTCGCCGTGGCGCTGGAGCAGCTGGGCGATCAGGTCCTTGGTGCTGGTCTTGCCGGCCGAGCCGGTCAGCGCGACCACCGTGGTGCCCTCGGCACGGGCGACCACGGTGCGGGCCAGCCTGCCGAGGGCCTCCACCACACTGTCGACCAGGACGGCGGGCACGCCGACCGGGCGGGAGGCCAGCACCGCGACGGCGCCGGCCTCGACCGCGGTGGCCGCGTAGTCGTGGCCGTCCACGTGCTCGCCGACGAAGGCCGCGAACAGGCCGCCGGGGCTCACCTTCCGCGAGTCGACCTCGACCGGGCCGGTGACCAGGGTGTCCGGGGCGGCGCCGTCCAGGGTGCCGCCGACGGCGGCGGCCACCTCGGCGAGGGTCAGTGCGATCACTGCTGCTCTACTCCTCGGTCGCCCCGGTCGGCCGTGGTCCGCGCGATCGAGCTCCGTCGGATCTCCTCGTGCAGCACCTCCCGGTCGTCGAAGGGGCGGATCTCGTCTCGAACATATTGGCCGAGCTCGTGGCCCTTGCCGGCCACCAGCACGGTGTCCCCGGCCCGGGCGCGGGTGACCGCGAGCCGGATCGCCTCCGCCCGGTCGGGGACGACCAGGACGTCCCCGCGCTCGGCCTCGGGCACCGCGGCGGCGCCGGTCAGCATGCTGGCGAGGATCGCCAGCGGGTCCTCGCTGCGCGGGTTGTCACTGGTCAGCAGGGCGGTGTCGGCGAGCCGGGCGGCGATCGCGCCCATCGGACCGCGCTTGTGCGGGTCGCGGTCGCCGCCGCAGCCGACCACGACGTGCAGCCGGCCCTTGGTGACCTCGCGCAGCGAGGCCAGGACGGCCTGGAGGGCGTCCGGCTTGTGGGCGTAGTCCACCACGGCGACGAACGGCTGCCCGCCGTCCACCCGCTCCAGCCGGCCCGGCACGCCGGGGACGGCGGCGATCCCGGCCACCGCCCGCTCCAGCGGCAGCCCGGCGGCGACCAGCACGGTGATCGCGGCCAGCGCGTTGGCGACGTTGAACGGGCCGGGCAGCGGGACGGAGGCGTCCGCCCCGGCGCCGTCCGGACCGACCACCCGGAAGGTGGAGCCGATCGGGCCGAGCTGGACGTCCACGGCCCGCCAGTGGGCCCCGGCGTCGCCGGTCGCGGAGAAGGTGGTCACCGGGATCTTGGCCTCGGCGGCGAGCCGGCGGCCGTACTCGTCGTCCAGGTTGACCACGCCCTGGCGGGACTTGCCGGGCTGGAAGAGCCGGGCCTTCGCCTGGAAGTAGTCCTCCATGTCCGGGTGGAAGTCGAGGTGCTCGGGGGTGAGGTTGTTGAACAGCGCGACGTCGTACGCCACCCCGTCGGTGCGGCCGAAGACCAGGGCGTGGCTGGAGACCTCCATGGTCACCGCGTCCGCGCCGCGCTCGGCCATCACGCCGAGGATCGCGTGCAGGTCGGTGGCCTCGGGGGTGGTCCGCTCGCTCTTGATCCGCTCCTCGCCGACCCGCATCTCGACGGTGCCGATCACGCCCGGGAGCCGCCCGGCGCCGCGCAGACCGCCCTCGACCAGGTACGAGGTGGTGGTCTTGCCGTTGGTGCCGGTCAGTCCGATCATCAGCAGCCGCTCGGACGGGTGGCCGTAGACGATCGCGGCCAGCTCGCCCATCCGGGCCCGCGGCCGGTCGACGACCAGCAGCGGCAGGCCCGAGGGCGCGGCCAGCTCGGCGCCGGCCGGGTCGGTCAGCACGGCCACCGCGCCGGCCACCGCGGCCTGGCCGGCGAAGGCCGCGCCGTGGTGGTTGGCGCCCGGGAAGGCCACGTACACGTCGCCCGGGCGCACCGCGCGGGAGTCGTGGGTGACACCGGTGACGGCGGCGCCCTCGACGGGCGGCAGGCCCAGCCGGGAGGCCAGCTCGGCGAGCGGCAGGGCGGCGGTCCCGGTCGGGCGGGGCGGACTCACGGTGGTTTGATCGGGTTTCGGCACGGCGCGAAGGCTATCCGCCGAAGGGTGCCCAGGGCCAAACCGGCCCTTCGCCGCGCCGTCGTCCGCACCGGCCCGCTGGTTGCTCATCCTCGTTCACGGCTTCCACTCGACGGCCAGGTTCGGCGCCTGGCTCCCGCTCGGCGGGACCTGCATGGTTTTCAGGGTGAACTCCATCACCTGCTTGAACACCGGCCCGCACAGCTGGCCGCCGAAGTGCCCGTTGACCGGGCCCTGGAGGGTGCAGGAGACGGTGTAGCGGGGGGCGTCGGCGGGCGCGAAGCCGATGAAGGAGGCGGTGTAGCCGTCGTAGCCCTTGCCGTCGGCGGCCCCCCGGTTGGCGGTGCCGGTCTTCCCGGCGACCCGGTAGCCGGGGATCGCGGCCTTGCCGCCGGTCCCCTGCTCGTCGTCGACGACCGACTCCAGCATCGAGGTGAGGGTCTTGGCGGTCTGCTCGCTGACCACCCGGGTCTGCTCGCCCGCCGGGGTCGGGGCGTACTTGCCGTCCGGCCCGGTGATCCCCTGGACGATGCTGGGCGCGACCCGTACCCCGCCGTTGGCGATGGTCGAGTACACCGAGGTGGCCTGGAGCGCGTTCATCTGCAACGGGCCCTGGCCGAAGGCGATGTTGTACTTCTCCGAGGCGACCAGGTCCTCCGGCTTCTTGAGCTTGCCCGCGGTCTCCCCCGGGAAGTTCACACCGGTCGGCTGGGCCACCCCGAACTTGCGCATGTAGCCGTCCAGGATCTGGTTGGCCTTCAGCTGGTCGCCGTCCCCGAGCGTCTCGATCGCTTCGATGGTCCCGATGTTGGAGGACTTGGCGAGCACCCCGGCCAGGGTCAGGTACCAGGTGCCGTGCACGACGTCGTCCCTGAACTCCTGCCCGGCCCGGATCAGCGGGTAGGGCACCGTCACCTTGGTGTCCCAGTTCGCCTTGCCGGTGTCCAGCACGGCGGCCAGGCTCATCAGCTTGGCGGTGCTGCCCGGCTCGTACGCGTCCACCAGGGCCGGGTTGCCCATCTGGGACTGCTTGGCGAGGCTCAGGTCGTTGGGGTTGAAGCCGGGCGCGGAGGCCATCGCGATGACCTGGCCGGTCTTCACGTCCTGGACCACCACGTAGCCCTTCTCCGCGCCGGAGTTGGCCACCTGGTCGGTGATCGCCCGCTGGGCGGCCCACTGGATGTCCCGGTTGACGGTCAGCTTGATGTCGCTGCCGGACACCGCCGGGTCCATCGAGCCCCCGGCGGTGGGCACCAGCCGCCCGCCCGCCTGGGCGTAGCTGCTGTGGCCGTCCTTGCCGGCCAGCTGCTTCTGGTACTGCAGCTCCAGCCCGCCCGCGCCCTCGCCCTCGCCGTTGACGAAGCCGACCAGGTTGGCGGCCAGCCCCTCGGCCGGGTAGATCCGCTTCTGGGTCTCCCGGTTGAACACCCCGGCCAGCGGGTTGGCGCACTCGTTGTCCACCCGGGTGCGCCCGCCCTGGTCGGCCGGCTTGCCGATCAGCTTCTTCTGGGCCTGGCAGGCGCGCGTGCCGGCCTTCTTCTCCAGGCCCGTCTTGAGGTCGCTGATCTGGGTCTTGGCGGCCGGGGTCTGCTGCGCGGCGAGCCGCTTGTAGCGGGTCTTCGGGGTGTGCAGGTCGGCGGCGATCTTCTCCTTGGCCACGCCGAGGATCGGCGACAGCAGCGCGGCCGCCTGCTCGGGCGCGTCCGGGATGCCGGTCGCCTCGGGGGTGAACATCGCCGGGTCGGCGGTGATGTCGTACGCGTCCACGGTCGCCGCGAGGGCGACGCCGTCGGAGGACGTTATCGAGCCGCGCTCGGCGGTGATCGGGATGTTCTGGTAGCGGTTGGTGTTCGCGTCGGCGGCCAGCGCGTCGGCGTCGACCAGCTGGAGCTGCACCAGGCGCCCGGCGAAGACCGAGAACACCAGCGACAGCACCACGGTGATCACCCGCAGCCGGCGCTTCGGCTCGGCCAGCCGCAGCGCCTTGGGGCGGTGCGGCAGCCTGGGCTTCGGGCGCGGCCGCACGGCCGCCTGGCTGCGGGCCGGCGGACGGCCCTCCGGGCGGCGCTGCTGCGGCGCCCGCGGGGTACGGCCGACGGAGGCGGACCGGGTGGGCTGCGCCTTGGCCGACTGGCCGCGCGCGGGCTGGCCCTTGGCCGGCTGGGCCTTCGGGCTCTGCGCCTTCGGCGACTGGGCCTTCGCGGGCTGGACCTTCGCTGGCTGGACCTTGCCGGACTGGCCGCGGACGGCCTGCCCCTTCGCGGGCTGGCCGCGCCCGGCCACCGGCCTGGCCGTACCGCTGCGCGGCGGCTGGCGGCGGGCGGAGCCGGACCCCGAGCCGGAGCCCGACCCCGAGCCGGAGGGCTGGCGAGGTGTCGTCATCGGGTACCACCCCCGTGCTGGGCCGGCGCGCTCGTCACCGGGTTGAGCTGGATCACCGAGTCGCCGGCCGAGGCCGCCGGGGTCGGCGGCGCCGAGGGGCTCGGCTGGGCCGGGGGCTGGGCGCTCGGCGAGCCGGACGGCTGTCCGGAGGGCTGCGCCGGGGCGGCGCTCTGCGCGCCCGGCGCGGGCTTGGTCGGCCACGGGTCGACCGTCGACTTCTTCACCGGCGGGCTGTCCTGCGCCGGGCCGGGCGTGCCGACCACCTTGCCGCCGTTCGGCACGTCCAGGAAGGCCATCCCGCCGGCCGGGACCATGCCCAGCTCGCCGGCCCGCTTGGCCAGCGCGTCCGGGGCCGAGCTCTGGTCGATCTCGTGCTGGAGGCTCTGCTGCTCGTCGGTCGCCTTGGTGGTCTGCTTCTGCAGCCGGGACAGTTCGAAGGAGCCCTCGTTGAGCGCCGTGTTCAGCGCCAGCAGGCCGAGCAGCCCCGCCGCCAGCAGCACCACCACGAGCACCGCGAACGGCGTGCGCCCCCGCACGGGGCGCCGCCCCGGCCGGACCGTGATGCGTGCCCTGCCCTGTCCGGGGAGTCCTCCCCGCCCCGCCCGGACCTCACCGGCCACCGGCCCCACCGTTCTCCTCCGCCCTTCGGACCCCGCCGGAGCCTTCCTCAGCCCCGCTTGCTTCGGTCCCTGATCCTCTCCGCCACCCGCAGCCGCACGGGCGCGGCGCGCCGGTTCTCCTCGATCTCCTCCTCGGTGGCCTGCTCGGCACCGCGGGTGATCAGTTTGAGCCAGGGCTGGTGCTCCTCCGGGACGAAGGGGAGCCCCGGCGGGGCGGTGCTGGTCGCTCCGGCGGCGAAGTACTGCTTCACCAGCCGGTCCTCCAGCGACTGGTACGACATCACCGCGATCCGGCCGCCCAGCGCCAGGACGTCCAGCGCCCCCGGGATCGCCCGGTCCAGGACCTCCAGCTCACCGTTGACCTCGATCCGCAGCGCCTGGAACGTCCGCTTGGCCGGGTTCCCGCCGGTCCGGCGGGTCGCCGCCGGAATGGCGTTGCGCACCAGATCGACCAGACGCGCGCTGTTGGTGAACGGTTCCTTCTCCCGCTCCCGCAGGATGACCGAGGCGATCTTCCCGGCGAACCGCTCCTCCCCGTACACCTTGAGGATCCGGGCCAGGTCGCCGTGGCCGTAGGTGTTCAGCACCTCCGCCGCGCTGATCCCCCGGGTCTGGTCCATCCGCATGTCCAGCGGCGCGTCCTGGGCGTAGGCGAAACCGCGGTCGGCCTCGTCCAGCTGCATCGAGGAGACGCCGAGGTCGAACAGGACGCCGTCGATCCGGTCGATGTCCAGGCGCTCCAGCACCTCGGGGATCTCGTCGTACACCGCGTGCACCAGCGTGGCCCGGTCGCCGAAGGGGGCCAGCCGCTCGCCGGACAGCTTCAACGCCTGCGGGTCGCGGTCCACCGCGACCAGCCGGACCTCCGGGAACTGGGTCAGCAGCGCCTCGCTGTGGCCGCCGAGGCCCAGGGTCGCGTCGACCACCACGGCACCGGGGCGGGAGATCGCCGGCGCCAGCGCGTCCATGCACCGCTGCAGCATCACCGGAACGTGCTTGGGACCCGGTTCGTTGGTGGTCATGCGCGGCGGCGCCCTTCCTCGGTGCGGAGCAGCCCGACGATCCGGGAGCTCCGACCATTCTCGCCCACCACCCGCCGGCACGACGACGCGGCCCGTGGTCCCCGCCCGCTCGAGGGGAAGGTCGTGACCGCCCGGCGCCGGGGAAGGTGCGCCAGGTGGACACGGAGCGGGTGGAGGCCACGAGCCGCATCGGCCGGGCCGCACACCGTTCGGCACGGCCCGGTTGACGGGCTCCGAGGGGTGTGCTCCAACGCGCCGCAACTCTATCGCGGCGGCCCCGCCAGTCAATGGTCCGCTCCGGCGCACCACCCGGGCGGCGGTACGGATCACCGCAGGTCGCGGCCGTCGGAGCGGCCCGGTGGGGTCCCGGCCGACAGCCCCCGGCGACCGGCGCGCGCCCCGTCGAGCGACCGGGTACGAACCCGTCCCCGGACCGGCCCGGACGGACCCTCCGGTTGTCGCTATGCACTCGCTCACGGCGGTGCGTTCTGTAGCTCTCCGCCCCACCGCGCGGCCCCGGACGGCACTAACGTCGCCACCATGACCGTGACCCCCGACCGGCCGACGCCGAACGCCGCCGCCGACCCCGCCGGACCCACCATCATCGACCGCTTCGTGGCGGCCAACCGCGAGTACGCGGTGGACTTCCGCGACGGCGGCATGGACGCCCGCCCCGTCCAGCGGATCGCCGTGGTGGCCTGTATGGACGCCCGGCTCGACCTCTTCGCGGCGCTCGGCCTCGCCCTGGGCGACGCCCACGTCATCCGCAACGCCGGCGGCGTCGTCACCGACGACACCATCCGGTCCCTGACCATCAGCCAGCGCGCCCTGGGCACCCGCTCGATCGCGCTGATCCACCACACCGGCTGCGGACTGCTCGGCCTGACCGAGGACTTCCGCCGCGAGCTGGAGCTGGAGGTGGGGCAGCGCCCGCAGTGGGCGGTGGAGGCCTTCGTCGACCTGGACGGCGACGTCCGCCAGTCCATGCAGCGGGTGCGCACCTCCCCGTTCCTGCCGTACACCGACGACGTCCGCGGCTTCGTCTTCGACGTCCACACCGGGCTGCTGCGCGAGATCCGCTGACCGGAGCCCGCCCGCTCTCATTCGGCGAGGGCCGAATGGTGACTTCTGACCGCCGAACGGGGGAGAATGCGCCTGCCGGTCGGACCCCGAACCACCTGGGGCGGCCGGGCCGCAGGCCGCCCACCGGCGCCGGATCCTCGTTCGGAACCGCCCCCGGGACGGCCGCGTCAAGCATGGGGTGGGGTCCGGCCTCGGGTGAGGCGGGCACGGTGTGCCAGGGAGCGTAAACGGGTGACGAGCTACAACGATCAGGCCGGTCTCGGCAGTCCTGCGGGGGGCGAGCAGAGGGCGAACGGGTACCGTCCGGTCGGGCTCCCGGAGCTCGCGGCGGTCGTGGACCGGGTCCGCGCCAACATCGAGAGCGTGATCGAGGGGAAGCCCGAGGCCGTCCGGATCGCCCTGACCGTCCTGCTCGCCGAGGGCCACCTGCTGCTGGAGGACGTGCCCGGCGTCGGCAAGACCATGCTGGCCAAGGCGCTCGCCAAGTCCGTGGACTGCACCGTGCGCCGCATCCAGTTCACCCCCGACCTGCTGCCCTCGGACGTCACCGGCACCAACATCTACGACCAGCAGCAGCACGACTTCGAGTTCCGCCCGGGCGCGATCTTCGCCCAGATCGTGGTCGGCGACGAGATCAACCGCGCCTCGCCGAAGACCCAGTCCGCGCTGCTGGAGTCGATGGAGGAGCGCCAGGTCACCATCGACGGCACCAGCTACGAGCTGCCCTCGCCGTTCATGGTCGTGGCCACCCAGAACCCGGTCGAGATGGAGGGCACCTACCCCCTCCCGGAGGCCCAGCGGGACCGCTTCATGGCCCGGGTCTCGATCGGCTACCCCAGCCCCGAGGCCGAGTTCGCGATGCTCGACGTGCACGCCGGTGCCAACCCGCTGGCCGACCTCCAGCCGGTCGCGCACGCCGCCGACATCCTCAAGCTGGTCGAGCTGGTCCGCACCGTGCACATCGCCGACCCGGTCCGCCGCTACGCCGTCGACCTGGTCGGCGCCACCCGCACCAGCCCCGAACTGCGGCTGGGCGCCTCGCCGCGCGCCACCCTGCACCTGGTCCGGGCCGCCCGCGCCGCCGCCGCGCTGGACGGGCGCGACTACGTCACCCCGGACGACATCCAGCGGCTGGCCGTCCCGGTCCTGGCGCACCGCCTGATGCCGACCGCCGAGACCCAGCTCGGCCGCCGCACCGCCGAGCAGATCGTGACCGACCTGGTCGCCCGGCTGCCGCTGCCCCGGCCGCAGGGCGGCCCGGCCGTCCGGAGGGGCTGAGGTGGCCTCATCCGACGGAACGGGCGGGCTGCGGGCCGGACTGCACGGCCTCACCACCCGGGGCCGCTCCTTCCTCGCGGCCGGTCTGACCGCGGTGGTCTGCGCCTACCTGCTCGACCAGGACGCGCTGCTGCGGGTCGGCGTCCTGCTCACCGCCCTGCCGCTGGCCGCCGCCGCGGTGGTCGCCAACACCCGGTACCGGGTGGCCAGCGGACGCCGGCTCAGCCCGCACCGGGCGATCGCCGGCCAGGAGGCCCGGGTCCACCTGCGGGTGGACAACGTCTCCCGGGTGCCCACCGGGCTGCTGCTCCTGGAGGACAAGGTCCCGTACGTGCTCGGGCCGCGGCCGCGGTTCGTGCTCGACCGGGTCGAGCCGCGCGGCTTCCGCGAGGTCTCCTACCGGGTCCGCTCCGACCTGCGCGGCCGCTACCTGCTCGGGCCGCTGCAGCTGCGGCTGTCCGACCCGTTCGGGATGTGCGAGGTCAACCGCGCCTTCGCCGCCTCCGACGTGCTCACCGTCGTCCCGCAGGTCCTGGCGCTGCCGCAGGTGCGGCTCCGCGGCGAGTGGATCGGCCAGGGCGAGAGCCACGCCCGCACCCTGGCGCTGGCCGGCGACGACGACGTGATCCTGCGCGAGTACCGGCCCGGCGACGACCTGCGCCGGGTGCACTGGCGCTCCACCGCCCGGTACGGCGAGCTGATGGTGCGCCGCGAGGAGCAGCCGCAGAAGGCCCGCGCCACCGTCCTGCTGGACACCCGCGAGGTGGCCCACCGGGGCAGCGGCCCCGCCTCCTCCTTCGAGTGGGCGGTCAGCTGCGCCGCCTCCGTCGCCGTGCACCTGCTGGAGCGCGGCTACCAGACCCAGCTGCTCACCGACACCGGGCACTGGGTGCCCGGGCCCGGCAGCGGCGGCCACAACGTCGCCGCCGACACCTCCGGGCTGATCCTGGACGCCCTCGCGGTCGCCGACCTGTCGGACGGCGCCGGGCTGTCCCGCGCCGAGGAGCCGCTGCGGGCCGCCGGCGAGGGTCTGCTGGTGGCCGTCCTCGGCGACCTGGACGCGGCGCAGGCCACCCGGCTGGCCCGGCTACGCGGCCGCACCGGCGGGGCGATCGCCTTCCTGCTCGACACCGGCACCTGGGCCGGTGTGCGGATGCTCGCCCCCGACACCGGCGGCGACGAGTTCCGCGAGCGGGTCCGGGAGCTGCGCGCGGCCGGCTGGACGGTCCTGCCGGTCCGGGCGGGCGACTCCGTGCCGGACCTGTGGCGGTCCGCCGACGGCGCCAAGACCACCGCCCCCTACCGAGATGAGGCCGGCGCGTGACCACCCGGGCCAAACTGACCGTTTACTCGGCGCTGGCCACCGCCCTCGCCTCGCTGTGCCTGCTGCCGCTGCTGACCATCCGCAGCTGGCTCACCTACGCCTTCCTGGTGATCGCCGTGATCTCGGCGGTCGGCGCCGGCCTGCGCCGCTCCCCGCTGTACCGCTGGTCGGTCCCGGTGGCCCAGGTGCTGGTGCTGCTCCTGCTGATGCTGCTCGGCTTCGCCGGGTCCGGGCTGACCGGCGGGGTGCTGCCCGGGGCGCCCGCGATGCGGATGCTCAGCCAGGTCTTCTCCGCCGGTCTGGACGACATCAGCCAGTACGCCCTCCCGGCGCCGCCGACCGCGGGCCTGCGGCTGATCCTGGTCTCCTCGGTCGGCCTGATCGCCGTGCTGGTGGACACCATCGCGGTGACCTACCGGCGCTCGGCGCTGGCCGGGCTGCCGCTGCTGGCGCTGTACTCGATCGGCAACGGCGTCGCCGGGGACCACGGCAGCTGGGTCTGGTTCGGCTTCGCCTCGGCCGGCTACCTGCTGCTGCTGTTCGCCGAGGGCGAGGACCGGGTCTCCCGCTGGGGCCGGGTCTTCCGCGGCAGCGCGCGCGGCACGGTCACCTCCAGCCGGATCAGCCAGGGCGGCCAGCAGGTCGGCGTCCTGGCGCTGGCCCTGGCCCTGCTGCTGCCGGTCTTCCTGCCGCGCTGGGACCTCGGGCTGCTGGACTCGGGCTCGTCCGGCGGGTCGTCCGGGCACGGCGCCGCCGGGAGCGTGGCCACCAGCCTCGACCCGCTGGTCAGCCTGGAGGCGGCGATCAGCAAGCCGTCCGACAACGAACTGCTCACCTACACCCTGGAGAGCGACCTCGCCGACCAGACCTACCTGCGCACCGGCTCGCTGGACCAGTTCGACGGCACCAACTGGAAGCTCGGCAGCACGGTGGTCAGCGACCTCCCGGCCACCCTGCCCACCCCCGAGGGCCTGCGGGTCACCAACGTCCCCCGGATCGAGGGCGACTTCCAGATCAGCAACGGCCTGCAGAACAGCTGGCTGCCGATGCCGTACCCGGCCGCCTCCGTCCAGGTCCCCAACCGCAACGAGTGGAAGCTCGACCCGATCACCCGTACCGTCCTGCCGACCAACGACAAGGCGATCAGCGGCCTGCGCTACCACGTCAGCACGCTGGACCTGCGGCCCACCGCGGACGAGCTGCGCACCGCGCCGCTCGCCCCGCAGGACATCCGGGACCGCTACACCGCCGTCCCGTCCGACCTGCCGGCCGTGGTCGCCGAGCAGGCCAGGGCGGTCACCGCCAACGCGCGCAGCGACTACGACCGGGCGACGGCGCTGGTGAACTTCTTCACCGGCCCGGGGTTCAAGTACGACACCTCGGTCGAGGGCGGCACCGGCAGCAACGCGATCGCGGTCTTCCTGCGCGACCGCCGCGGCTTCTGCGTGCACTTCGCCTCCACCATGGCGGCGATGGCCCGGGTGCTGAAGATCCCGGCCCGGGTCGCGGTCGGCTTCACCCCCGGCGACAACAAGGGCGACAACGTCTACTCGGTCAGCGGCCGGATGTACCACGCCTGGCCCGAGCTGTACTTCTCCGGCTACGGCTGGATGCGCTTCGAGCCGACCCCGAGCCGGGGCGTCCCGGCCCGCTACAGCGAGGCGTCCAGCGCCCCGACCACGGCGCCCTCCCAGGCGCCGACCGCCGCGGCGACCAGCTCGGCCGCCGTCCCGGCACCGTCCCAGAGCTCCGACTGCACCGCCAAGCAGCGCCAGCTGGGCGACTGCGGGTCCAAGGGCAAGGCGGCCGGCCGGACCGCCGACGAGTCCTGGCTGCTGTCCGGCCAGGTGCTCGGCACCCTGGCCGTCGTGGTGGTGCTGATCGCGCTGCTGCTCGTACCGATGTTCTGGCGGACCGCCGTACGACGCCGCCGGCTCGGCGGTGGAGGGCGGCGCCGGCCCGGCGGGGACGGCCCGGGCGAGCTCACCGACGCCCAGGTGCTGGCCGCCTGGGACGAGCTGGTGGATTCCGCCTGGGACGTCGGAATTCCCCCGGACGAGTCACGCACCCCGCGCTCGGCCGCCCGGCGGATCACCGAGACGGCGGGCCTGGACGCGGACGCGGCGGCCGCCGCCGGACGGCTGGCGCTGGCCACCGAGCGGGTGCTCTACGCCCCGGCCGGGCAGGTCACCACGGCCCCGCTGGCCGCCGACGTCCGCACCGCCCGACGGGCCCTGTGGGCCGGGGCCGGCCGGGCCGGGCGGCTGCGGGCCCTGCTGCTGCCGCCGTCCTCGGCCCAGCTGTGGTGGCGGACCTCCGACACGGCGCGGGCGGCCCGGGCGGCCGTGGCCACCCGGGCGGGCCGGGCCGCCGAGGCGGTCGCCGGTCCGGTGCGACGGCTGACTGGCCGGCGCAAGGGGTCCACCCCGGAGTCCTGAGGCAACGCGAGAGCCGGGGCGGGCCGGCGGGGGACAGGCCCCCCCCGCGGACGTGGGGTGTCCACGC
>NZ_JBHZCN010000119.1:25143-27668 GCF_042755465.1 Kitasatospora sp. NPDC059160
GCCCCGGGCCGGGGCCGCGGCCTCCGGGGCCGCCCCTGGGGCCCCCCCCGGGCGCCGGCCGCCCCCGCGCCCCGGGGGGCGCCCGGCGGCCCCCCCCCCCGCCCCGGCTCTCGTCGTCTGTCCTCGACGCCCCGACCGGCCCTGCGGCTCAGAACCCGCCGGTCTGCTCGTCCCGGCGGCGCTGCCAGCGCTGCTCCACCCGGTCCATCATCCCGGCCTTGCGGCGCGGGGCCGCGGCCTGCCGGGGGCCGGAGCCCTGGCCCGCGGGCGCCCGGCGCCAGCCGGTCACCGCGAACACCGCGCACCCGAGCATCACCAGGAAACCGACGACGCTGACCCAGATCTGGTCCGGAACGACCATGCCGCCCATCAGCAGACCGATCCCCACCACGAAGCCGGCGACGGCCAGGTAGACCCGCCGACGGGTAAAGGTGCGCAGCCCGGTTCCCTCAAGCGCTGACGCGAATTTGGGATCTTCGGCATACAGCGCTCGCTCCATCTGGTCGAGCAGTCGCTGCTCGTGCTCCGAGAGCGGCACGGAGTCCTCCTACTCGTCGGTCGCGGGTGCGACCGGTCCGCCTCCCCGGTCGGAGAGGCCAGTCCAATCAGCCTTGGGCACACGGTCGGACGCCCGTGCGGGGGACCCGGCCCGTGTCGTCCATATGCCCCACGCATCCGGCTGTCATGCTTACCGGCTTTACCCAGATCATACGGTCCGGGGCCCCGTTACGGAGTGGTCTGCGCCGCGTGGGACGGGCCACTTCGACCGGGCGGGGCCGCACCCGGGTCAACGCCGGACGGATCGGACAAGTGCCCGACCCGATGGAATCGGCCCGGAGCCGGGGATGATCCGGCGCACAGCCGGGCGAGGGGCGGGTGTCCGGGGGTCGTCCGGGAAGCGAACCGCCGCCGGACGGTGCGCGGACCGGACGGCAGCGGACGGGTGCCGCGGGGGCTCCGGGCGGGGTCAGGCGAGGGTGGCCAGCAGGTGCAGCTGGGTGGCCACGGCGTGGAAGGCGGGCTGCGCGGCAGCGGCCTCCTCCAGCTTGAGCAGCGCCTCCATGGCGCCCGGCTCGGTGTCCACCAGGACCCCGGGCACCAGGTCGGCGAAGACCCGGACGCCGTGCACCGACTCCACCCGCAGGCCCGCGCCCTCGGCCAGTCGGCCCAGTTCCTCACCGGTGAAGCGGCGCGGCATCGGGTCCTGCTCGCCCCAGCGCCCGTCCTCGGCGGAGAGCACCGTACGGGCCTCGTTGAAGTGGCCGGCCAGCGCGCGGGCCAGCACGGCGCCGTTGCGGTTGGCGGCCAGCAGGCTGACCAGGCCGCCCTTGCGCAGGGTGGCGGCCAGACTGCCGAGCGACTCGGCCGGGTCGTCCACGACCTCCAGCACGCCGTGGCAGAGCACCGCGTCCACGGTGCCGGGGGCGACCAGCTCGGGCAGCGTCTGGGTGTCGCCCTGGACGGCCCGGACCAGGTCCGTTACCCCGGCCTCGGCGGCCCGGCGCTCCAGCGCGAACAGCGCGTCCGGGCTCGGGTCGACCACGGTGACCCGGTGGCCGAGCTTGGCCACCGGCACGGCGAAGTTGCCGGTGCCGCCGCCGGTGTCGACCACGTCGAGCACCGGCTGGTCCAGCTCGGCCGCCCGCTTCTCCAGGGCTGCCCGTACCACCTCCCAGACCACGGCGGTACGCAGGGCACTGCGGGGACGCGTCGGGTACACGGTCGGGCTCCTTGGCACGTGCAGATCGATCAGGATGCCTCCCACCTTAAGCCTGCCGCGCGGCCGCTCCGCCCGCGCCGGGCGGCTCGTCCCCGTCGAGCGGCAGCCGGGGTGCGGGTGGGGTTGGGCGCAGGCCGAGCAGCCGCTCGACCAAGCGCAGGAACAGCGCGGAGTTGCGGATCAGGTCGTCGGCGTCGCGGGCCGAGGCGGCGCCCCAGATGCCGGCCTCGGCGGCGGCCCGGCGGCGGGCGCCGGCGCCGTAGTAGAGCGCCCACTCGGCCAGTTCCGGGGCGACTTCGGGCAGCACCTCCCAGGCGCTGCGGATGGCCTTCCGCCGGCGCGGGTTCTTCTCCGGCCGGCCGCGGACGGCCAGCACGGCGGCCACCGTGCGCAGCGCGGCCAGGTGCGCGGTGGCGTAGCGCTCCAGCGGATCCTCCAGCACGCGGGCGCGGGCCAGCGTGCGGTGGGCGTCGGCGAGCAGGTCGAGGGCGGCCGGTGGCGCGGCGGCCCGGCGCAGCACGGGGTGGACGTCCCGCCCGGCGGAGCCAGGGGCGGGCGGGATGGACGGGGTGGGTGGCAGGGCGGCGGAGTGGAGGCGGGCGGTGACGGGCTCAGGACGGCTGATGGTCATGGTCTCCCCCGTTCCGAGGCAGCGCCCGGACCGGGTGGTCCGTGCTCCTCCATCGTGACCGGCACCACTGACAACCGGCTCCGGGAACGGACGCAGCGGCGGGGGGGGGGGGGGGGGGGGCCCCGCCCCCCCCCCCCCCCCGGCGGGCCCCCCCCCCCCCCCCCCCCCCCCCGC